>CAYOHU010000071.1:0-7883 GCA_964403845.1 uncultured Acetatifactor sp. | reverse complement strand
GTAGGAGAGCAGATCGGAAACATATCCCCAGTTTTCGGGATAGAGCATTTCATCAGCTGAACTGAGTCCGGATTCGGAAAAGGCACGGATATGCATTTTACGCATTGCAATCAGTCCTGCAAGGAAATCAGGTTTCTTTTCGGGGTCGGGCTGATGTACGATTCCCTTGTATCCTTCACCGGTGGTACGGGGCTTGTTGGTATATATTCTGGGAATCAGAATCAATTTGTCTTTTACTTTTTCATTGACCTTTGCGAGGCGATTTACATAATCGCATACAGAGTCCTCGTTGTCAGCAGAACAGGGACCGATTACGACCAGAAATTTATTGCTTTTACCGGTAATCACGTCCCGGATTGCTGCATCCCGCTCTTTTTTTGTCTGAATGAGCGTATCGGGAAGCGGGTATTCTTCTTTTATTTCAGAAGGAGTGGGCAGTTTTTTTATAAATTCAAAACTCATTATGTTTCACCGTGCTTCATTTGATTGAAAGCCCTTTCTTAAGTATTATAATTTGGTATTTTTATGCACAACCGCTCTTTATTATAGTACATGACAGAAAATCACGCAAGCGTTTAACGGTACGACAGTGCAATCACGACAGGGCAATAGCATACAAATGTTAAGAATATGAGATGGAGCGTTGAAATGTAGAGTCGATTTCAAAAAAGAATGCAAGATAATACATGAAAACAGAAAAAAAATACATTTCATTTTAGTGATTCAGGTAGTATACTTAGCTTGTGTTTAGATAACTAAACCTCCCCTTTTTTGGACAGCATCCCCTCCCCAAGGATGCTGTTTTTTTCCGTTTATTTGCTGGGTGATGCGAACGAGGAATGCTCATTTTAGTATTTCTAAAAAATAGCAGACTACGGCAATAAAATTTCCAGTATTTCTATAATAGACCTTATAGGGGCTTGAATATGCTACTCCATTATGTAAAATAAATGTAACTATTCAGAGCCATGTGAATTTATGAAATAAGGACCGTGTAAGCTTGCTTACAAAGGGATGTTTTCATAAATTCATTTGGCGAAGTAACCACATGAGCAAAAGTAAAGTGCTGGAAGCACGTTTTTGCGAATGGGGTCTTAATAGTTACAATAAATGTAACTATTAAACAGACAAAAGAGTTACGGAAGACCGAAGGAACTGGAATGACAATGATGCACCTTGACGGAGGAACAAGATGAAAACACAAGAAGCAGTTGTAAAAAGGATTAATGGGTTGTGTCGGGAACAACATATCTCGATGAATGGTCTGGCAAATATTTCTGGTGTAGCTCCCTCTACAGTAAAAAATATTATGTACGGAAACAGCGGGAATGTAGGAGTGGTAACCATTGCGAAGCTCTGTAACGGACTGGAGATATCGATTCAGGATTTTTTTAATAATGATATTTTCAGCAGTTTGGAACAGGAAATAGAGTAAATTTTTTTATTAAAACACACTAATTAAATGTGACGCTGATTTAAAATTACGATTCAACGAACAGAATACAGACGATGGAAACACTGAGGGAAAGGAGAGTGAATTATGTTACGGTGTAAGTTTGCTGCTTTGACGGTCGCGTCAGCGGGGTATGATGCTCAGAATGAGGTGCTGGAGATAGAATTTGCTCGCGATGGTCAAATATGGCAGTACCTGGGTGTACCGGAGGAGCTTTGGTATCGCTTTAAGAAGGAATCATTGCCGGATGATTTTTTTCATGGTCATATTAAAGGCTGTTATGTTGAAAAAAAGGTTCAGACAAGCACGGAGTGAGAAGGAGAGGTCTGCAGAAAATACATTCTGCAGACTTTTTTGCAGACTTTTTTTGATTTATATCTTCCCCAAAAAAGCGGAATATGCTATACTGTTACGGAAGTATGTATGCTTGTGGGATAACGTGAGCAGTAATGGAAAAGAATGAGAGAAGATATGTCGGAAGATAGTAATTGGACATCTGCTGATAAAAGAAAACGTGTGCAGAGGTTGAAGAAACTGAGTATATTGACACTGGTCATATCCATTATAATCCCTTGGATTTGTTGCGTGGTGCTTTTTGTCAAGGTGCAAGGTGTGTCTGAAGCTTTGCAGAAGACAATCGAAGGGCTGGAGAATATGAACAGTCTGTATTTGGAGCAGCAGAGTTTGCTGAACAGTCTCAGCGAGGAGACGAAGAAAAGGGAGGAGGAAGCCTTGCCGGTAAAAGAGACCGGGCAGTACAACGTTCCAGACAGTGATGCGACAGAGGCGGGGAGAGAAAATGATGCGACAGACCTTCTGAGGGAGGAAGCAGCACATAAGGTATATCTCACCTTCGACGACGGACCAAGCATTTATACGGAGGATATTCTGGATATTCTGGAGCAGTATGATGTTAAAGCGACTTTTTTTGCGGTGGGAAAGGAAGGAGAGGCTTCCAGAGAAGCGCTGCAGAGGATTGTAGACGATGGACATTCCTTGGGAATGCATTCGTACAGTCACGTATACCACGAGATATACGAGTCAGTTGATTGCTTTGCAGATGATTTTACGAAGATTCAGGATTATCTGTATGATGTCACAGGTGTGAAAAGTACCATATATCGTTTTCCGGGCGGAAGCTCCAACAAGGTAAGCGAGGTGGACATGCGGGAGTTTGCGGATTATTTGCAGACAGAGGCTGTCATATTTTACGATTGGAATGTTTCCTCGGGAGACGGAGGCAGCCGATTGCTGCCCGTGGAAGAGCTGGTGGACAATTGTACGAAGGATATCGAAACCAGGAAAACGTCGATTGTATTGCTGCATGATTCAGCAGATAAGCGAACGACTGTCGATGCGCTGCCTATGATTATTGAGACCATTTTGGCAATGGAGGATACCGTGCTCCTGCCGATTACGGGAGAGACTGAGCCGGTTCAACATATAAAGTGACATACACAAAAGCTACAGAATGAATGGAGGTATAAATTACTATGGGCTTTTTCTCAGATTTAAAGAATGACTTGTCACAGGCTGTGAACGAGTTAATGCCCAGTGAAAAACCGAAGACTGTTTCGGAAGAGGATACGGTGTCTTTGGGTGAAATGCCGAAAAATATCGATTCCATCCAAATTCCCATGGAGAAGAAGGAGTCTGAGGATGAGCTGAAAGGAATAGAGGAAGAGGTCACCGGTATGGATTCAGTGGATGCTTTGGAAGGGACGCTTCCGAAAGAAGACGGTTTGGAAGGACAAACACCGGACCGGGATCCGGAGAAGATGTTGCAAAGTGCCTTGACAGAGGATAGAGTACAGGTGACTGAGAAAACAGAGGAGTATAAAGGAGCAGAGAAGGCAATGGAATTAAATGCGAACAGAAGCGTTTCAGATGAGACATCCGTTATTACTGCGGGGATGAGTGTAACAGGTGATATTGTTTCCGAGGGTTCCCTGGAGCTTATCGGAAAGGTGATGGGTAATATTGAAGTGTTGGGTAAACTCAATATTACAGGTCATATCAATGGTAATTCCAAAGCCGCTGAGATTTATGCGGAGGGCGCGAAGATTAACGGTGAAATTATTAGTGAAGGAGCTGTGAAAATCGGAGCAAGCACAGTTATTGTAGGAAATATTACGGCTACCAGCGCAGCGATTGCCGGTGCAGTAAAGGGAGATATTGATGTTCGCGGTCCGGTGGTTCTGGATGCATCTGCAATTGTAATGGGAAATATCAAATCCAAATCTGTGCAGATTAACAATGGTGCAGTGATTGAGGGTATGTGTTCTCAGTGCTACGCTGACGTCAGCCCCACTTCTTTTTTTGAAGATTATAAGATGGAAATGAAGAAAGATAAGTCTAAATAGGAGAAGATGGATATGCGCAGGATTTTATTGAAGTTAAGCGGAGAAGCCCTTGCAGGCGCCAAGAAAATGGGTTTTGACGAGGAGACTGTGAGAAAGGTCGCGGTACAGGTAAAGCAGTTGGTTGACGCGGGTACACAAGTGGGTATCGTGATTGGCGGAGGCAATTTCTGGCGCGGACGCACCAGTGAGAATATTGATCGTACCAAGGCGGATCAGATTGGTATGCTCGCCACCGTCATGAACTGCATTTATGTGTCAGAAATTTTTCGTAGCGTGGGGATGATGACAAATATTCTCACACCTTTTGAGTGCGGCTCTTTTACAAAGCTGTTTTCAAAGGACAGAGCCAATAAGTATTTTGAGAAGGGTATGGTAGTATTCTTTGCCGGAGGAACGGGGCATCCCTATTTTTCTACGGATACCGGTGTGGTGCTTCGTGCCATCGAGGTAGATGCAGAGGTGATTCTGCTTGCAAAGGCGGTGGATGGTGTATATGATGCAGACCCGGCAAAAAATCCCGCAGCCAGAAAATATGACGAGGTTTCCATTGATGAGGTTATCGCTAAAAATCTACAGGTAGTGGATATGACTGCCTCCATTCTGGCTCGTGACAACAAGATGCCCATGTGGGTATTTGGCTTAAATGAAGAGAATAGTATTGTGAATACCGTAAATGGTAAATTTAACGGAACAAAGGTAACAGTATAGGAGGAGAGTATGGACGCAAGATTACAGGTGTTTGATGATAAAATGAAGAAGGCTTTTGAGTTTCTTGAGGCGGATTACGCAACAATCCGTGCAGGACGCGCAAATCCCCATGTTTTGGATAAGCTTAGAGTAGATTATTACGGAACCCCTACACCCATCCAGCAGGTAGGTAATGTTACAGTTCCCGAAGCGCGTATCATTCAGATTGCTCCTTGGGAGAAATCCTTGCTGAGAGAAATTGAAAAAGCGATTCTGACTTCCGATATCGGAATCAATCCTTCCAATGACGGAAGCGTAATCCGCCTTGTGTTCCCTGAACTGACAGAGGAACGCAGAAAGGATTTAGTAAAAGAAGTAAAGAAAAAAGGTGAGGACGGCAAGGTTGCAATCCGTAATATCAGAAGAGACGGCAATGATGCGTTCAAGAAGCTGGCAAAGGAAGATGTTTCAGAGGATGAAATCAAGCAGCTGGAGGAACAGCTTCAGAAGCTCACCGACAAATACATCAAGGACATTGATGCGTTGATGGATAGTAAATCCAAGGATATTATGACAGTCTAATGCAAACTGCGGGGGCGGAGATGCGTAAGCTTATCCGCCCCTTTATGCTTTTGCATTATAGAAAAGAGGATGTAATGGATAATGAATTGAAAATGCCTAGGCACGTGGCAATTATTCTGGATGGTAACGGAAGATGGGCAAAAGCCAAGGGGAGGCCTCGCAATTTCGGACATGTGCAGGGAGCCAAAACCGTGGAAGTGATATGTGAAGAGGCCTATAAAATGGGAATTCAGTATTTGACGGTATATGCTTTTTCCACTGAAAATTGGAATCGGCCCAAGGATGAAGTGGATGCGCTTATGACCCTGCTTCGTAATTACATGAAGAACTGTCTGAAGACAGCGGAGAAGAATCGGATGTGTGTTCGCGTGCTGGGGGATAAGTCCAGACTGGATGAGGATATTCGTGCCCGCATTGCAGAGCTTGAGGAAGCAACTCGGAATAACGACGGACTTCATTTCCAGATTGCAATCAATTATGGCGGAAGAGATGAAATTGTACGTGCTGCAAGAAAAATGGCGGAGAAGATTGCCTCAGGGGAATGGAAGCCGGAGGCAGTTAATGAGGCGCAGCTAAGTGATTTGCTGGATACTGCGGGGATTCCGGATCCGGATCTGCTCATACGTACCTGTAATGAGCAGCGCATTTCCAATTTCCTGTTGTGGCAGTTGGCTTATACGGAATTCTATTTTACACCGGTTCCGTGGCCTGATTTTACAAAAGAAGAATTGATAAAAGCCGTTGAAGCATATAATCATAGAGACAGAAGATACGGTGGCTTGAAGGAGGAATAGCCTTATGTTTTGGACCAGACTTGCCAGTGGCATCATATTGGTAATGATTGCACTTCTCATGCTTAGCTTAGGCGGAATCCCATTGGCAATCACATTGCTTATTATCTCACTGATTGCATATCGTGAATTGACTAAGGCGTTGGGATGCGCAAAGGATCAAAAGAAGCTGAATGCATTAGAAATCGTCGGGCTGCTGGGGGTGGCAGCGTATTATGCCGCTGTTTACTTTTCAGATGCAGAGGTTCTGTTATTGATGTGTATTGTAGCAGTATTTATGGCGGAGATGTTTCTTTATGTGGTTACCTTCCCGAAATATGAGGCGATGCAAGTGATTTCTGCGATCTTTTCCTTTCTATATGCACCGCTGATGCTGTCTTTTGTATATCTGACCCGTATGTGCCCACAGGGGAATTATGTTGTTTGGACGATTCTGATCAGCTCATGGGGATGTGATACCTGCGCCTACGCAGTGGGAAAACTGATTGGTAAGCGGAGAATCTTTCCTGTGTTAAGTCCGAAAAAGTCATTGGAGGGCTGCATCGGCGGAGTGGCAGGAGCGGCACTGCTCGGAGGCTTGTACGGTTATTTTTTTGTGGAAAAGGCATTCCCCAATCAGACAGTGGTATGGATTATTGCATTTATCTGTGCCATAGGTGCGGTAATGAGTATTGTGGGCGATCTGGCTGCATCGGCAATCAAGAGAAATCACAATATTAAAGATTATGGCAAATTAATTCCCGGACATGGCGGTATTATGGACCGCTTTGACAGTATGATTGTGACAGCACCCATGATTTATTTTCTGGCAATTTTGATGATACATTTTTAAATCTGTGGGTTGGGGATCATACCATTGAAGGTTAGGAGGCAACTTATGAAAAGGATTGCGATATTAGGCTCTACCGGCTCTATCGGTACCCAGACGCTGGAGGTTGTACAGAGTAACCCGGAGCTTCAGGTGGTTGCGTTGGCTGCCGGCAGCAGTGTGGATAAGCTGGAAGAGCAGATCAGGCAATTTAACCCCAGAATTGCAGGAATGTGGAGTGAGGAGGCAGCGGCTGAGCTTAAGGGACGCGTGGCTGATTTGCCTGTGAAAATAGTATCCGGTATGGAGGGACTGCTTGAAATTGCGATTTTACCGGAGGCGCAGGTATTAGTCACTGCAATAGTGGGTATGATTGGTATCAGACCCACCATTGCGGCTATTGAGGCGGGTAAGGATATTGCACTTGCCAACAAGGAAACACTGGTAACCGCGGGGCATATCATCATGCCGCTTGCTAAGAAACACGGAGTATCCATTCTGCCGGTAGACAGCGAGCATAGCGCAATTTTTCAGTCTATGAACGGGGAGCCTTCCCAAAGGATTTCCAAAATTCTGCTGACGGCGTCCGGCGGTCCTTTCCGGGGGAAGAAAAGGGAAGAATTGGAGAACGTGCAGGTGGAGGATGCCCTGAAGCATCCGAACTGGTCCATGGGTCGGAAAATTACCATTGATTCGTCTACCCTGGTCAATAAAGGCTTGGAAGTGATAGAGGCCAAATGGCTTTTTAACGTTGATGTTGACCGCATTCAGGTGGTGGTACATCCTCAGAGCATTATTCACTCCATGGTGGAGTATGTGGATGGTGCAGTGATTGCTCAATTGGGCACTCCGGATATGAAGCTTCCGATTCAGTATGCATTGTTTTATCCGGACAGAAAACCCATGGATGGTAAGAAGCTGAACTTCTATGAACTGGGTCAGCTGACCTTTGAAAAGCCGGATACGGATACTTTTGGGGGACTTTCTTTGGCATATAAGGCTGCGATGGTCGGAGGCAGCATGCCTACGGTTTACAATGCGGCAAATGAGAAGGCGGTCGGGCTTTTTTTGGAACGCAGGATTTCCTATTTGCAGATTACGGATTTAATCGCTCAATCCATGGAACAGCATAAGGTGATTGAGAATCCTTCTGTGGATGAGATTCTGCAGACGGAAAATGCTGTGCACGAATATATAGC
>CAYOHU010000070.1:0-7916 GCA_964403845.1 uncultured Acetatifactor sp. | reverse complement strand
TGTTTGAGCGTTTTCTGAATCCGGAACGTGTATCCATGCCGGATATCGATATTGACTTTTGCTATAATCGAAGGCAGGAGGTTATCGATTATGTGAGACAGAAGTACGGAGCAGATAAGGTGGTGCAGATTGTTACCTTTGGTACTATGGCTGCCAAGGGCGTGATTCGCGATGTGGCCCGTGTAATGGATCTGCCCTATGCCTTTGCGGATTCCATTGCAAAGATGATACCAAATGAACTGAACATTACGCTGGATCGTGCCTTGGATCTGAATCCTGAATTCCGTAAGCTTTATCAGGAGGATGAGCAGGTGCACCATCTGATAGATATGTGTAAACGCTTGGAGGGACTGCCCAGAAATACCTCCATGCACGCGGCAGGCGTTGTAATCTGCCAGAAATCGGCGGATGAGTTTGTGCCGCTTTCCAGAGGCTCCGATGGTTCGATTACAACACAGTTTACGATGACCACCTTAGAAGAGCTCGGTTTGCTGAAGATGGATTTTTTGGGACTGCGTACCCTGACGGTAATCCATGATGCAGTGGACTTTATCCGGAAAACTACCGGAAAACATATTGATGTAGATCATATTGATTATAATGACCCGAAGGTGCTTGGGAGCATCGGTACCGGAAAGACGGAGGGGGTATTCCAGCTGGAAAGTGCCGGAATGAAGAACTTTATGAAGGAATTGCGTCCTCAGAATCTGGAGGATATCATTGCGGGCATTTCTCTTTACCGTCCCGGTCCCATGGATTTTATTCCGAAATATATTAAGGGTAAGAATAATCATGGGGATGTGGCATATTCCTGTCCGCAGCTTGAGCCTATTTTGTCTCCTACCTATGGTTGTATCGTGTACCAGGAGCAGGTCATGCAGATTGTGCGTGATCTGGGTGGCTATACCCTGGGCAGAAGCGATCTGGTGCGTCGTGCCATGAGTAAGAAGAAGCAGGCAGTAATGGAGAAGGAGCGTGCCAATTTCGTTTACGGAAATGAAGAGGAGGGCGTTCCCGGTTGCGTGGCCAATGGAATCAGTGAGCAGGTAGCAGGACAGATTTATGAGGATATGATGGATTTTGCAAAGTATGCCTTCAACAAATCCCATGCGGCATGCTATGCAGTGGTTTCTTATCAGACCGCTTATTTGAAATATTATTATCCGGTGGAATTCATGGCGGCGCTTCTGACCTCTGTGATTGACAATTCCAAGAAGGTATCGGAGTATATTCTGACCTGCCGTAACATGGGAATCGAGCTGCTTCCCCCCGATATCAATCAGGGAGAGTCGGGATTTTCGGTATCAAACGGCAGCATCCGTTATGCCCTGACTGCCATTAAGAGCGTAGGCCGCCCGGTAATCGACAGCATTGTGCAGGAGCGCAGAGAACGAGGACCCTTTACGAATCTGAAGGATTTTATCACCCGTATGGCGGATAAGGATATGAACAAGAGAGCCATTGAGAACTTTATCAAGGCGGGGGCACTGGACAGTCTCGGCGGCACGAGAAAGCAGTTTATGAGTGTCTATGGGCAGATTCTGGATCGTATTACCAAAGACAGAAAGAGCAATCTGGCGGGACAGATTTCTTTGTTTGATATTGCTTCTGAGGAGGACAGGGACGAATTTGATATTCGGATGCCAGAGGTGGGGGAATACACCAAGGAGATGCTTTTGTCCTTTGAAAAGGAGGTGCTTGGCATCTACATCAGCGGTCATCCGTTGGAGGAGTATCAGGAGCTTTGGCAGAAGCATATTACGAATACCACCAATGACTTTTCCCTGGATGAGGAGACAGGTGCGGTTCGTGTTCAGGATCAGGCCACGGCGGTTGTGGGTGGTATGATTGCGGACAAGACGGTGAAATATACCAGAAACGACAAGGTCATGGCGTTTCTGAATCTGGAAGATTTAGTAGGAAATGTGGAGGTCGTGGTATTTCCGAAGGATTACGAAAAATATGGCAGTCTGCTGCAGGAGGAGGCCAAGGTCTTCATTAAGGGTAGAATTTCTGTGGAAGAGGACAAGGATGGCAAGCTGATCTGCGAACAGATAGTAGGCTTCGACGAGGCTGCCGGAGAAGAAAAGCTGTTTCTGAACCGCTACGGACGAGGAAATTACGGACGTAACAGTGGCTATCAGGGCAGCAGGGGACAGAATGTCATGAGGAAGGGGCTTCCGGAGGGCGTCTGGGTGCAATTTGCTGATGCTGCGGAGTATCAGAGCAGAGAGCAGGAGCTGTTGCGCGCAATTGCGGATTCGGACGGAAGCGATAATGTTGTGATTTTCCTAAAGAGTACCAAGGAGATTAAAGTGCTGCCGCAAAATCTGCAGGTACGTGCCGACGAGAATCTGAAAAACAGACTTATTTCCATTTTTGGGCAAGAAAACGTTAAATATGTAACGAAACCTATTGAAAACCGTGAAAAAATAGATTAAAATAGTTAGCTGAGGATTATGATTGAAATTGCAAAAACACAATGTGTTTGCTATAGGAGGTAACATCATGGCAAAAGAGATTAAGACAATCGGTGTGTTAACAAGTGGTGGAGATGCACCGGGTATGAACGCAGCAATCCGTGCGGTTGTTCGTACAGCCATTTCCAGAGGTTTAAAGGTGAAGGGCATTAAGAAAGGCTATCATGGTCTTTTGAATGAAGAGATTATAGATATGGAAGCAAAGGATGTTTCCGATATTATTCAGAGAGGCGGTACTGTTTTGGGTACTGCAAGATGTCTGGAGTTCAAGACGGCAGAAGGTCAGAAGGCAGGTGCTGAGATTTGTCGCAAGCACGGCATTGACGGTATTGTTGTAATCGGCGGAGACGGTTCTTACCGCGGAGCACAGAAATTATCCCAGAATGGAATCAATACCATCGGTATCCCCGGCACAATCGATCTGGATATCGCATGTACGGAATATACCATTGGTTTTGATACCGCTGTAAATACTGCTATGGAAGCAATTGATAAGGTGAAGGATACATCCTCTTCCCATGAGCGATGCAGTATTATCGAGGTAATGGGACGTAATGCAGGCTACATCGCACTTTGGTGTGGTATCGCCAACGGCGCAGAGGATATTTTGATTCCTGAGAAATATGATTATGACGAGCAGCGTATTATCAACAGCATTATAGATAATCGTAAGAAGGGCAAGAATCATCATATTATTATCAATGCAGAAGGAATCGGTCATTCGACCTCCATGGCCAGAAGAATCGAAGCAGCGACCGGTATTGAGACTCGTGCGACGATTTTAGGGTATATGCAGCGTGGCGGTAATCCTACTGCAAAGGATCGTTACTATGCTTCCATTATGGGAGCTAAGGCGGTGGATATTCTGTTGTCAGGAAAGACCAATCGTGTAATCGGATATCAGCATGGTGAGTTCGTTGATTTTGATATTGAGGAAGCTCTGAACATGGAGAAGGGTATTAATGAGTACCAGTATGAGGTGGCACATTTACTGTCCATCTAAGGAAGCGATATAGTTAATAGAAGGAACTGCAAAGCGGCGATATCTTCCGAGAAGGATATCTCCGCTTTTCTTCTTAATAATACAGATTGCCAAGGTTGGTTGTTTTGAAATAAGAGCAGGAAGCTAACCATTAATACAGGATTTTAGACTCGGCAGAGATTGATAGGAAAGGCATGAAACAATAATGATTACCAGTGTGGCAAATGCCCGAATGAAGCAGGTGGTGCAATGGCAGACCAAAGCGAAAGAACGGAAAAAAGATAAGGTTTATCTGGTAGAGGGCTTCAAAATGTATGAGGAAGCACCGGAAGAAGATATTCTGGAGGTGTTCCTTTCTGAGGATGCTGCCAAGAAGGTATCGGAAGAGGCTGACCATTGCAGGAAGGATGATGTTGGTTTACATCACAAATTAGTTAAAACAGGATTTGAGATTGTGTCCTCTGATGTTTTCCGTAAAATTTCTGATACACAAACACCACAGGGAATTCTTACCGTATTACGTCAGCCGGAGTATGCTCTGGAGGAGCTGCTGGAACAACAGAATCCCTTGCTGGTAGTGCTTGAGAATCTGCAGGATCCCGGAAATCTGGGAACGATCATCAGAACCGGTGAGGGTGCAGGGATAACGGGCGTTATCATGAGCGAGCAGACGGTGGATATCTTTAATCCCAAGACGATTCGTGCAACGATGGGCTCCATATACAGGGTGCCCTTTGTGTATGTGAAAGAGATACCGGAGGTCTTGGCGAAGCTGCATCAGTCAGGGATTCATACCTATGCTGCGCATTTAAAGGGAGATACTTATTATGATGCCTTTTCCTTTGATAAGCCGACTGCTTTTCTGATCGGCAATGAGGGAAACGGACTGCAGAAGGAGACTGCTGATTCGGCAGAGTATTACCTCAAGATTCCAATGGAAGGGCAGGTAGAATCCCTGAATGCAGCAATTGCCACTGCTCTTTTAGTGTACGAGGCGCACAGACAAAGAAGCTAAAACAAGATTTAACACATTGCTTTTCCCAAATTTGGGAAAGCAGTGTGAAGAACGGATGATATTGGAAAGGAAGAGACAGCATATGAAGATTGGTTTTATTGGTTTGGGAAATATGGCGACTGCCATGTTAGGCGGAATTTTACGAAAGGGAATGGCAGATCCGCAGGATGTGATCGGGTTCGACAAGTCAGACCTGGCTGCTGAAAAAATTAAAACAGAACTTAATATAGAAATAGCTCAGGATAACAAGAGCGTTGCGAGAAGGTCAGACATTTTGTTTCTTGCCGTGAAGCCTATTTTTATGGAGGAAGTGATTGAGGATATCAGGGATGCAGTGAGACCGGAAACGCTGGTAGTCAGTATCGCGGCAGGCAAGACGCTGGGCTTCTTACAAAATGAATTCAATAAGAATTATGTGGGACAAAGAGAAGTAAAATTGATCCGTTGCATGCCCAATACTCCTGCATTGGTATCGGAGGGCTGTACGGGTGTGTGCGCAGGTGCGAATGTAACTGAGGGGGAGCTGGAGCAGGTGCTGAAATTGCTTCGTTCCTTCGGTACTGCAAGCGTGGTGCCGGAGCGTCTGATGGATGTGGTAGTAGGTGTCAGCGGAAGCTCACCGGCCTATGTATTCATGTTTATCGAGGCTATGGCGGATGAGGCAGTATTGGCCGGAATGCCCAGACAACAGGCCTATGAGTTTGCAGCGCAGGCAGTACTGGGAAGTGCCAGGATGGTGCTTGAGACCGGTAAGCATCCGGGTGAGCTGAAGGATATGGTAACCTCTCCCGGCGGTACGACAATTGAGGCTGTTAAGGTATTGGAAGAAATGGGCTTTAGGGCAGCCGTGATGAACGCTGTGGATGCTTGTATTGAGAAATCCAAAATCCTGTAAGCCGCCGGAAATGCGGTGGTTTTCCATACTGATAAAACGACAAAAACAGTATTGAAACTTGTAATATATTCAAAACTTGACAAACGGAATTGCTTCTGCTATGATAGCATGCGTAACAAATGTAACAAAATCGTAATAAATTAGTTAAAAAAGTGATACAATTTATTACGGTGAAATTTGTTGGAGGTAAACAACATGGCAAGAAGCAAAGGCATGCTTGCGGCACTTTTTGGTCTGATTGTTTTTCTATCAGCAGGAGCGCTGACAGGCATCACCGCAGAAGCTGGCAGCAAGAATTACCTGGATAAATTAAATGGCGGCGTGGCAGCCATTCTGGATCCCGGCACAACAGATACTGCAGAGATCCTCAATGCTACAGCAAAAGAATTAAATTTGACGCTTACTCATGAGGAGGAGTCTTCCACATTGGTCATGGCTAATGTAAAGAATGCTCTGAATGTGAGAAGCGAAGCCAGCGAAAATTCCGAGAAAATCGGAAAGTTATATAAGGATTGTGGCGGCACCATTCTGGAGAGAAAGGATGGCTGGACCAAATTACAATCCGGTAATGTGGTCGGATGGGCGAAGGATGATTACCTTCTGTTCAACGAAGATGCCAGACAATTGGCGAATGATGTGGGCAAGATGATTGCCACTGTCAATACGGAGACATTACGTGTTCGGACAGAACCTGACGGAGAGTCCTCTGTTTTGGGTCTGTTACCGGAAGGTGAGATCACCGAGGTTTTGAAGGATGCCGAAGAGGAATGGGTTTGTATTGATTATGAGGGCAGGGACGGATACGTCTCCTCTGAATTTATCGTATTGGATTTTCAGATTGACGCCGGAGAGACCATAGAAGAAATCAAATTACGGGAAGAAGCAGAACGTGAGGCAAAGCGTCACGTAAATTACGGAGAGTATACCACGGATGCAGATACCACTCTTCTGTTGGCAGCGCTGATACAGTGTGAGGCAGGCGGAGAGAGCTATGAAGGTCAGGTTGCAGTTGGTGCCGTTGTAATGAACAGGGTAAGAAGCTCTGCATATCCTGATAGTATTCATGGTGTTATCTACGCATCAGGACAGTTCACACCGGCTATGAGCGGAAAGGTGAACAGAGTACTGGAGTCCGGTAAAATTCGTGAAAGCTGTATCCAGGCAGCTGAGGAAGCACTTTCAGGTGTTTCCAATGTGGGAGACCTGACTCATTTCCGCCGCAACAATGGCAGAGAGGGTCTGGTAATCGGAAATCACGTATTCTATTAAAACCTATAAAAACTGAATAACGAATCTGAAAAGGCGGAATCCCATAGCAGATTCTGCCTTTTTTACACGATAAGGCCGGATAACGTGCGCATAAAAGGATTGCCCCTTTTTTACTTTTGTAGTAAACTGAGTCTACAGTCGGAAAATAAAATCGAACCGGCGGGTAACAATAATACACAGTAAGAAAGAGGGGAGAGTAGTTAATGAGTGAGATAATGATATTTTGGCTGGTTGTATTGATTCTTTCCATCGGCGTAGAGGCGGCGACTCTGGGATTGACATCTATCTGGTTTGCTCCCGGCGCACTGATAGCGATTATAGCAGCGTCCTTCAATGCACCGGTGTTCATACAGGTTATTTTATTCATTGTTGTGTCTTTACTGCTTTTGTATTCTACAAGACCCATTGCAGTTAAATATTTCAACAAAAACCGTGTAAAGACCAATGTGGAAAGTCTTGTGGGAAGACAGGCAATCGTGATCAGTGATATCGACAATTTACAGGGAATCGGTCAAGTGGTGGTAAATGGTCAGGAGTGGAGTGCCAGAAGTGTTGATGACAGAGTGAAGCTTCCTGTGGGCAGTGTTGTTAATATCATGGCTATCAGCGGAGTGAAGCTGATGGTGCAGGAGGATGCTCAGATGAAACAGGTTAACGGAGACCGGAAAGCGGAAGAAGCCACTGTTTCTATTGAGCCGGAGGAGGAATAAATCCTGTATGACGGGATTTGTTTATAGAAGCAACACCATCAAAGGATGGGTTGCAAAATAATGCGTACTGTCATATTACGGTACAGAAAGAGGTAGAGGATGGAATTTGTAATTATTGCTGTAATTGTAATTTTAGTAATTATTTCCTGTATTAAGGTGGTGCCTCAGGCGAAGGCATACGTTATCGAGCGTCTCGGTGCTTATCAGGGAACCTGGTCTGTTGGTTTACATTTCAAATGGCCTGTTATCGATAAGGTGGCAAGAAGGATTAACCTGAAGGAGCAGGTAGCGGATTTCCCGCCCCAACCCGTTATCACCAAGGATAATGTTACCATGAGAATAGATACTGTTGTATTCTATCAGATTACCGACCCGAAGCTTTATGCTTATGGTGTTGAGAACCCTATGATGGCGATTGAGAATCTGACTGCCACAACGCTTCGTAATATCATCGGTGATTTGGAGCTGGATCAGACGCTTACCTCCCGTGAGACCATTAATACCCAGATGCGTTCTGCATTGGATATTGCTACCGACCCATGGGGTATCAAGGTGAACCGTGTGG
>CAYOHU010000069.1:0-7921 GCA_964403845.1 uncultured Acetatifactor sp. | reverse complement strand
AAAACCTTGATTTTAAGCCATTTCTACTTCTCGATGGTCTTCATCGTCGGGAACAGCAATACATCTCGTATCGCCGGGGAATTGGTGAGCAGCATTACCAGACGGTCAATGCCGTAACCGATACCTCCTGTGGGGGGCATACCAATCTCAAGTGCATTCATAAAATCCTCATCTGTGGTGTTGGCTTCCTCATCGCCTGCTGCCAGAGCTGCTTCCTGAGCTTTGAAACGTTCTCTCTGATCGATGGGATCGTTCAATTCAGAATATGCATTACACATCTCACGTCCGTAAATAAATAACTCAAAACGCTCTACATAGTCCGGCTTGTCCGGTTTTCTCTTTGTTAACGGAGAAACCTCTACCGGATGATCCATAATGAATACCGGCTGGATCAAATGCTCTTCTACAAACTCCTCGAAGAACAGATTCAGGATATCACCCTTCTCATGGCGTTCCTCATAATGCACCCCTTTTTCATCTGCAAGCTTTTTAGCCGCAGCAGTATCGGGGACCTCGTCAAAATCAATTCCTGTATATCTCTTGACAGCATCAAGCATGGTCAAGCGTTCAAAAGGCTTTCCTAAATCAATCATTTCCTCAGCGTAAGGAATCAACGTGGTGCCACACACCTCCTGTGCCACATAACGGAACATATTCTCAGTCAAATCCATCATACCATAGTAATCAGTATATGCCTGATACAGCTCCATCAAGGTGAATTCCGGATTATGTCTGGTGTCCAGCCCCTCATTACGGAATACGCGACCGATTTCATAGACACGCTCCAAACCACCTACAATCAGCCTTTTCAAATATAATTCCAAAGAGATACGTAATTTAACATCCTCATCCAAAGCATTATAATGCGTTTCAAAGGGTCTTGCCGCAGCACCGCCGGCATTTGCTACCAGCATGGGGGTCTCTACCTCCATAAAGCCTTCGTTATCCAGATAACGGCGAATCGCGCTGATGATTTTGGAACGTTTCACAAAGGTATCCTTAACATCCTCATTCATAATCAAATCAGTATAGCGCTGACGGTAACGGATATCGGTATTGGTCAGACCGTGGAACTTCTCCGGAAGAATCTGTAAGCTTTTGGATAACAGCGTCACCTTGGAGGCATGAATAGAGATTTCTCCGGTCTTAGTCTTAAATACTTCACCTTCAATACCTACTATATCTCCAACATCATATTTCTTAAAATCTGCGTAGGATTCCTCACCGATACTGTCCCTTGCCACATAAGACTGAATATTTCCGGGTAAATCCTGCACGTTGCAGAAGGATGCTTTACCCATGACACGCTTGGACATGATACGCCCTGCGATACGCACAGCCTGTCCTTCCAGCTCGTCAAAGTTTGCCTTGATATCGGTGCTGTGATGCGTCACATCATATTTTGTAATCTGAAAAGGATCCTTTCCTGCCTCCTGCAAATTAGCAAGCTTCTCACGTCTTACCTTCAACAGCTGATTAATATCCTGCTCCTGTACATTTGTGTTAGGTGTCTCTGCCACGTCTTCCACTCCTTATCTATCCTGATCACTTCTATTAGTTACTTCTCTGAATCTCCAGAATTTTATACGCAAATACGCCTGCCTGAGTTTCCACCTCCACGGTATCACCCGCCTTGTGGCCTATCAGTGCTTTTCCGACAGGACTCTCGTTGGAAATTTTACCCTTCAGGCTGTTAGCCTCCGTAGAACCCACAATTTTGTATTCCAGCTCTTCCGCATAGGAAACATCGAAAAGCTTTACTCTGCAACCGATATTGATTTTGTCCAAATCAACCTCGTCTTCTACAACCACCTCTGCATTTTTGAGAATTTTCTCCAGCTCTTCAATTCTGGCCTCGATATCACGCTGCTCATCCTTAGCTGCGTCATACTCAGCATTCTCCGACAAATCCCCCTGTTCCCTTGCTTCTTTAATCTTCTGGGCAACTTCCTGTCTTTTTACAACCTTCAAATCATGCAACTCATCTTCATACTTTCTGAGACCTTCATAGGTCAATATGTTTTTCTTTTCCTGCATAATGCTATACCTTCCTGTGCTTGTAATTCTTATATTTACGATATCTCAATAATATCCCTATTTAACTAACGTATTATACCCATTTTTACTGAGAGTGTCAAGGCAAAAAGCCTGCTTTTGCCGCTGTTTCCACAGCTTTTTCAATGAAAAATAGCTTATTCCCGGCTTGCGGGTCTCCATTCTCCTGTTTTTTCCATCCAAAGAATCCATATCCAACCAGATACTTCCATCTGCCACATCACAGGTCAAGAGCTTTTCCTCACCGGTGAAATCCAGTACATTCACAGGAACCGCACTTTCCGGACGCACTCTTATCCACTCCTCATGCAGCAGGCGGATATCCATGACCAAACCATACTCCTCATAAAAATCCTCCACGAACTGCTGCACCTTTTGTGTGTATTCTCTCTCCGGCAGAAGCCACCTTATACCTCGCAGTCTCGCTGCATTCTCACACAGGATCTCCGGCAGGCAGTCTGCATAGCCCAGGAGCATGTACTGTCCCGGCACAGTATTCTGCATCAGCCTTCTGACCCACACAGCTTCCCGATAGTCCGTAAATTCAGGAATTACCCAGTGCTGTCTCCAGCACGCTGTGTCAATTCTTTCCCACAGATAATCCTCGTAGACACAATAGGTCCGGCAGGGATTATTTCCCAGCAGACACAGTGCAATCTGCAATTCCTTAAGCTCCTCCATCAGTTCCGTAATTCTGCTGCGAAGCTGTCTTAATTCCTCCGCCTCCTCAAAGCTGCACAGTGCTTCCGTTTGTGCGATGCCGTCCTGCTGCTTTGGTCTGACGGAATGCGCAGCACTCCGGTGTCGGAGCTTTTTCCTGCTCCAATTTTTTTTCCGGATGTGCCACAGGAATGGTTTCTTTCCTTCCGGCATATCCGCCCAGTCACATTTTCTGAGCACCGGGGAAGCTTGTTCTGCCGAGGATTTCGGTTCTTGCGAAGCTATTGTCCCTTTTTCCTCCGCTCCTTTCAGATTCTTCCACAGAAGGCAAGGCACACCCAGCCGAATCAGGCAGTAATCCTCCTCCTGCCACTTTTCTGTCATAAATTTTGTTATTTCCCTGCTGTGATATAGATATATAATCGTGTTCATAATTTAACTTATGCATTTTACAGCTCAGAAATGCATGAATGTGAACGGTAAAGGAAGCACCTCACGGGAACAGCACTATTATTAACCGGCACAGGGGATTTCTCTGTTTATGCAAAAATCTGCTCCACTCCATTAAGCAGCTCGTCCATGGTCTCCATGGTATTGATCATCCGGCGGAAGCGTGCCGAGTTGGGCATCCCAACCGTATACCATGACAGATGCTTCCGCATTTCACGTACACCGGTATACTCGCCTTTATATTCCAGTTGAAGTGCCGCATGTCTGAGAATCGTTTCTTTCTTCTCCTTCTGATTCGGACGTGCGACCGCTTCTCCTGTTTCCAGATACCTTACAACCTCACGAAAAATCCATGGATTTCCCTGCGCAGCACGACCGATCATCACACCGTCACATCCGGTTTGGGCAAGTAAAGCTTCTGCCTTCTGAGGGGAATCCACATCTCCATTTCCAATGACCGGAATCTTTACTGCATTTTTTACTTCCGCAATGATGTCCCAATCTGCATGTCCGCTGTAGTACTGTTCTCTGGTTCGTCCGTGAACCGCCACTGCAGCCACTCCGCAGTCCTCTGCGATTTTGGCAATCTCCACTGCATTCACATGGGAATCATCAAAGCCCTTGCGTATTTTCACTGTAACAGGCTTATTGATTGCTTTCACCAGACTGCTTAAAATCTCCTTCACCAGCTTGGGATTCTTCATCAGCGCAGAGCCCTCACCATTGTTTACCACCTTAGGAACCGGACATCCCATATTGATGTCCAGCAATGCAAACGGCCTATCCTCAATGCGTTTTGCCATCTCACTGAGAATCACCGGGTCTGAGCCGAAAAGCTGCAGTGATACCGGTAGCTCCTGCGGATGAATCTCCATCAGACTCTCTGTATTACGGTTGTTATAATAGATTGCCTTGGCACTGACCATTTCCATGCACACCAGACCGGCTCCCTGCTCTCTGCAAAGCAAACGAAAAGGCAGGTCTGAAACACCTGCCATGGGAGCCAAGATAATATTGTTGTCCAAGGTCACATTCCCTATCGTCAATTCACTCATATCCTATTCCTTATCGGTACATCCGTTTTTAATTACGCGGGCAAAAAATGACGTACTAAATTACATTACATTTTTCTCATAAATCATACGCAAGCCATCCAACGTAAGAGAGCTGTCGTACACATCAATACTATCCGTCTCATCTGCGATAATTCTGCCTAGTCCACCGGTGGCAACCACCTTCAGATTCTCGATTCCGCTCTCTTCCTTCACTTTCTTGACAATGTATTCGGTCTGACCAATCTGGCCGTATACAAGACCTGCCTGCATACTGCTGATGGTCTCCTGCGCAAGAATGGTCTTGGGCTTCTTAATCTCAATCTTCGGCAGCTTAGCTGTCTTTGTCCAAAGTGCCTCGGAGCTGATCCGGATACCGGGAGCTGTGATGCCTGCCGCGAAATCACCATTCTCCAGTACCAGGTCGTAGGTAGTAGCGGTGCCGAAATCCATTACCAGTACGGGTCCGCCATATTTCTCATAGGCTGCAACAGCATCTACAATACGGTCTGCCCCCACTGCCCTGGGATTCTCCGTGGTAATCCGAATCCCCGTCTTCACACCGGGACCCACAATCAAGGGCTGCGTATTGGTATAACGAACAATCGCACCGTTTAACGAATGCATCACATCAGGCACAACGCTGGCTATGATGGAGCCCTCCAGCTGTTCCACCCCAATCCCTTTGCTTTTTATCAGCTGTGTAATCATGATGCCATATTCATCAGAGGTTCTGGGCGTCTTCGTCATCATTCGAAACGTGGCTTCCAGCTTCTCCCCCGTGTACACGCCAAAGGTCATATTGGTATTTCCCACATCAATCACTAAAATCATTTTTCGTCCTCGCTTTCTGTTAAAGCAATCGTCTTATACACTCGCATCGGCATCCTCTGTCAAAAGTGCGGAAACATCCTCCTTCAGGATAAACACCCGATAATACAGACTCAGGGACTCCAGCAGCTCCTGTCTGCTGCGTCGGATTTCAGAAATCAGCAGTCCGCTGGATATCTCATCATAATAGATATCATCCTCCTCTGCATCCGTCTCCATGGAAAGACTTCCGTCCTCTTCAAATACCAGCGTAAAGATGCCGCCCACCTCCTCGGTGAACAGCACACAGATAATATGCAGCTCATCCTTGATGGAGTCAGGAATTTTGTCAAATTTCTCATTGAAATAATATTTTTTATCATAAGCATTGGCGCCGCAAAGCACCACTCTTTTATCGTCCATAAATCATCCTTTCATGCTTCCTCCTTTAAGGAGCATCCTTCCAGCAATCCGGATAGAAACACACCTCTTTGTCACACATATCCACTACTGCCCCGAACCGATACTTCTCCGGCATACACCTCCGTTGTAGTTCCATCCGCCAAGGTCACACACAGCTCCCCCGCAGCATTGATTCCTGTGGCAATTCCCGTAAACTCTCCCTTGGGATCCAATACACGAACCTCCCGACCACAGTTCACCAGCTTTTGATTGTAGAGCTTCTTAAGTCCTGCCAGATTTTCCTCCTTCCGGAAGATATCATAGTATGTTTCAAACGCCTGCATAATATCCGCAAGCAGCTTACTTCTGGATATCCTGCTTCCGCATTCTGTTTCAAGGCTGGTGGCTTTCCTGACAAGCTCCGGCGGAAATTCCTGCTGATACACATTGATGCCCACACCTATGAGCACATGACTGATCCTGTTTTGTACGCCCTGCTGCACACTCATCTCTGTGAGAATGCCGCAGACCTTCCTGTCGTTCCACACGATATCATTGGGCCATTTGATTTTGGGAAAAGCACACTGTTCGGTGGCATCTGCTCTCGACTCCGCCAATACTTTCCCTGTCTCCATCGCCTGTTCTATTCCTCTCACAACCGCCAGCGCCATAACCAATGTCAGCATGGATGCTTTATCCGGAGCAAATTCCGGCTTCAGAATCAATGTAAAATAAAGATTCGCGCCATGGGGACTATTCCAGACTCTTCCGCGTCTGCCTCTTCCTGCAGTCTGACACTCCGCCACGATCAGCGTTCCGCCTTCAGCCCCCTTCTCAGCCTCCAGCTTTGCCCGGAGGTTGGTGGAATCCACCTGCTCATAGAAGTGCAGTGTTCGTCCGACCCATTGCGTCTGCATACTGTCTGCGATTGCTTTCTCCCCATATAGTTCATCCTGCTTCATTTTCCGTTTTCTCCGTCGTCTGAAGGCTCTTACAGGGTGGCAGCCATTACCGCTTTGATGGTGTGCATACGGTTCTCTGCTTCATCGAATACCACGGACTGTGCAGACTCAAATACTTCATCCGTCACCTCCATCTCCGTGATTCCGAAGCGTTCACTGATTTCCATACCAATCTTCGTCTTTAAATCATGGAACGCGGGCAGGCAATGCATAAAGATAGCCTGCTCCCCTGCATTATCCATAATTGCTTTATTTACCTGATAAGGAGATAATTCCTTAATACGCTCAGCCCATACCTCGTCCGGCTCACCCATGGAAACCCATACATCCGTGCAAACCACATTAGCCCCCTTGGTTCCTGCCATTGCATCCTCAGTCAGCGTAATGCTGCCGCCGCTCTGTGCTGCGATTTTCTTACATTCCTCTACCAGCGCAGGATCAGGAAAATATTTCGGATTGGTACAAGCCACAAAATGCATACCCATCTTGGCACATGTCACCATATAGGAATTCCCCATATTATAACGGGCATCTCCCATGTATGCCAGCTTAATACCCTTTAAATAGCCAAAATGCTCTCTGATTGTTAATAAGTCTGCCAGCATCTGAGTGGGATGAAACTCGTTGGTCAATCCGTTCCACACGGGAACCTTGGAATATTTCGCAAGCTCCTCCACAATAGACTGCTCAAAGCCGCGATACTCAATTCCCTCAAACATACCTGCCAGAACGCGCGCTGTATCTGCAATGCTTTCCTTTTTCCCAATCTGAGAGCTGTCCGGCTCCAGATAAGTAGCTCCCATTCCCAAATCATGCGCTGCCACCTCAAAGGCACATCTGGTACGGGTACTGGTCTTCTCAAAAATCAAAGCCACATTTTTACCTTTATGTATATCCACGGGGATTCCTTTTTTCTTCTTATCCTTCAAATCCGCTGCCAAATCCAAAAGATAGGTAATCTCCTCCGCTGTAAAATCCAATAATTTCAGAAAATCGCGTCCCTTCAAATCCATGTTATGTGCCTCCTTCTAGCATAACGTAAAAAAAATAGATGCTACTAATATACTGCATATTTTTAGGATTTTCAAGTCCTGATATCATTACATAAAGCAGGCGGCCGTATTAACCAAAACAGCCGGCACCCCCTGCGGGATACCGGCTGTCGAAATGTATCACTGTATATTCTATTTTGTTCCCTCTTTCCATGCTGTTGCAAGACTTGCAATCCCCTGAAGCTCAGCAGGAAGGAGAATGGTGGTTGCCTGACCGTCTGCAACCTTTTCAAAGGCTTCCAGACTCTTAATCTTAAGAACTGCCTCATCCGCACCTGCTTCCTTCAGCATACGGATACCGTCTGCATTCGCCTGCTGAACCTTTATGATTGCCTCGGCTTCACCTTCCGCCTCTTGGATCATTTTTTCTTTCTCTGCTTCTGCGCGGAGAATGGCAGCCTGTTTGTCAGCCTCGGCACGTAAGATAGCGGACTCCTTTGCACCTTCTGCCTCCAGAATCTTAGCCTTCTTCTCACCC
>CAYOHU010000068.1:0-8031 GCA_964403845.1 uncultured Acetatifactor sp. | reverse complement strand
GGCTTGAACAGGCAGTGGGTATTATTATGGGTGCAAATATCGGTACCACTGCAACCTCCTGGATTTTGAGCCTGGCAGGACTGGACAGCGAAGCTTTCCTGATTCAGATGTTAAAGCCGACCTCGTTTTCTCCCATTTTGGCAATTGTGGCCGTGGCTATTTTGTTATTCTCCAAAAAGGATAAATTGAAGAGTGTTGCAACCATTATGATTGGATTTGCAGTGTTGATGTTTGGTATGGACACCATGAGTACGGCAGTCGAAGGCCTGAAGGATGTGCCGGAATTTACCAGTCTTTTGCTGAAATTTTCAAATCCGGTTTTGGGAATGCTTGCGGGACTGATCCTAACCGCAATCATTCAGTCGTCTTCGGCGTCGGTGGGTATTTTACAGGCACTCTGTATGACGGGTGCAGTGCCCTTCAGTGCGGCTCTCCCCATTATCATGGGACAGAATATCGGTACCTGTGTAACAGCGATTCTGTCTGCGATCGGTGCATCAAAGAATGCAAAGCGTGCGTCTTTGATCCATTTATATTTCAATTTAATCGGTACCATTGTATTTATGATTGTCTTTTATGCGGTGAATGCTGCGATTCCGTTCGGATTCCTGCAGGATGCGGCTACACCGGTGGGTATTGCAACCTTACATAGTGTATTCAATGTGATTGCAACGATTCTCTGGTTCCCGTTCTCAAATGTGCTGGTGAAGCTTGCAACGATTTCAGTCAAGGATGATGAGAAGCAAGCGGAAAGCAGCGCCGAGGATAAGGCACTTCAGCTGTTGGATATCAGATTTCTGGAGACACCTTCCGTGGCTGTAGAGCAGAGCCGTAATGTAGCCGTGACCATGGCCGGACTTGCGGAGGAAGCAATGAATCTGTCTATGGAGCTTCTGGCATCCTATGATGAAAAGAAGGCTGAGAAGGTTGTGGAGTTGGAAAGTACCGTGGATCGGTTCGAGGATGAGCTGGGAAGCTATCTTGTAAAGCTTAGCTCCAAAAATCTGTCTGAGCGGGACAGTCATACCATCAGCACGATTCTTCATTGTATAGGAGATTTTGAGAGAATATCGGATCATGCACGGAATATCAAAGAAGCGGCTGAAGAAATGTATGCGAAGGAGCTGCAGTTCTCCGACAAGGCGCAGTCAGAGCTTGCTATTATGCAGAAGGCTATCCATGATATTCTTAAGATAACCATGCTCAGCTTTAATGAGGAGGATCTGAAGCTTGCTGCACAGGTAGAGCCCTTGGAGGAAGTGATTGACGAGCTCAGCATGGATATGAAGCAGCGCCATATCAAGCGTCTGCGTGAGGGAAAATGTACCATTGAGCTTGGATTTGTCCTGGCTGATATTTCTACAAACTTTGAGAGAGTATCCGATCATTGCTCCAACATTGCGGTATGTCTGTTAGAGGTGAGTGAGGATGAATTTGATACCCATGCTTATATGGACGAACTGAAACAGGAAGACAATATTGATTTTAAGGGCAAGGTGATGGCCTACAGAGAGCGTTACAGATTGCCCTGATATATGGGCTTTTGATTCTGTATTCAGTACGGAAATACAAAGGGGTATGGAAGGGGTAAAGCTATGGCACTAATCTATGTTGTGGAGGATGATAAAAGTATTCAGGAAATCGAAACCTTTGCGCTGAAAAATGTGGGCTATCAGGTGGAGGGCTTTGATACAGCTGAGGAGTTTTATGGTGGATTGAATCAAAAGCTTCCGGATCTTGTATTGTTGGATGTTATGCTGCCGGATGAGGATGGTCTTTCCATCGTGAAAAAAATGCGAGACAGAGAGGATACTGCGTTGATTCCTGTTATCATGGTGACGGCAAAGACCACAGAGATTGACAAGGTGAAGGGTCTCGATATCGGTGCAGATGACTATATGACGAAGCCGTTTGGCGTGATGGAGCTGATATCCAGAGTAAAAGCGATACTTCGCAGAAGCGCTAAGCCCGAGGAAAAGGAAAAGCTTCTTCGTTTGGGCAACATTGTATTGGACAGAGAAAAGCATTCGGTATCGGTCAATGGTGAGAATTGTGAACTGACGTATAAGGAATATGAGCTCCTGAAGCTTTTGATGACAAATGCAGGAATCGTAACCTCCAGGGAGGTGATTTTAGACAGAGTCTGGGGAATTGATTTTGAAGGTGAGTCCAGAACCTTGGATATGCATATCAAAACTCTCCGCCAAAAGCTGAAGGAAGAGGGCAGCTTGATTAAAACGGTAAGAAATGTTGGGTATATAGTGAATCCCTAGGAAAGAGGAACCCATGAAAAAGAAAATCAATCGCATGCTGATGTTGATTGCCACATTGGCGATTTCCTGTACCATGCTGCTAATCACAGCTGTGTATTATGATTTGTTCCGGATGCAGGTGCTCGATGATTTGCATGCTTACACAGTTCTGATTGGTGATAATCAGAGCATGGTAGGGATAGAACAGGTCGGTATCAAGCTTACGGAATACAATATCCGCGTCACACTGACGGATAAGGAAGGGTTGGTTATCTATGATAATGAGGCAGAAACCGGAAGCATGAAAAATCACAGCAACCGGCCTGAAATTGTGGCAGCATTAAATTGTGGAGAGGGACATGCAGTCCGACGTTCTGAAACCTTATCCAAAAGCACCTTTTACTATGCTGTGCGTCAGGAGAACGGAGAAGTACTTCGGGTGGCAAAGGATGCCGGAAGCATTTACAGTGTGTTAAGTAAGGGCTTTGTGAGCGTTATGGCAGTGGCGGCAGTTTTGGTAGTTTTGTCTATGATACTGGCACATTTCCTGACCGGTAAGCTGATTCGTCCCATTGAGAAGCTGGCAGAAAATCTGGATGATGGGAAGGATATGACAGATTATGAAGAGCTTACTCCCTTCGTGAATATGATTCGGGAGCAGCATCAGAATATTATAAAAAGTGCGAAGATAAGGCAGGAGTTTACGGCAAATGTTTCCCATGAGCTGAAGACACCTTTGACTTCTATCTCCGGATATGCGGAATTAATAGAGAACGGAATGGCATCGGAAGAGGATGTGACGCGTTTCGCCCATGGGATACACAGCAGCGCCAAGAGATTACTGACTCTGATTAATGACATTATCCGTTTATCTGAATTGGACGGGACAGAGGAGGAGGTGTCCTTTGAGCGTTTGAACCTGTATCAGTTGGCTGACACCTGTGTGGAGATGCTTACGATGAATGCGGAAAAGCACGAGGTAATGCTTTCCATACACGGTGCGGAATGCTACATTAACGGTAACAAGCAAATGATAGAAGAGGTGCTCTACAACCTGTGTGATAATGCCATCCGTTATAATAATGCAGGAGGCTTGGTAGAAGTAGAGGTTTATCCAAGGGGGTCAGAAGCCGTTCTGATAGTAAGAGATACGGGTATTGGTATTCCGGGAGAGCATCAGGAGCGTATTTTTGAACGATTCTACAGAGTGGATAAGAGCCGTTCCAAGTCAACGGGTGGTACGGGTCTGGGGCTCGCCATTGTAAAGCATATTATTGCAAAGCATGGAGCCAAAATAGAACTGGTCAGTGAGCCCGGGAAGGGAACTACGATTACAGTGGTATTTGCATGCCTGTAAGGAATAAATCAGAGTAACTATTCAGCACCCCATTCGCAAAAACGTGCTTTCAGCACTTTCCTTTTGCGAATGGGGTTACTTCGTCACATAAATCTGTAAATACACTTCTGCTCATGCAAACATGGTAGTCGCATCAGGCGTCTTTTTCGCTGCCTGAATCACTGTCCTCTGCAGCACCTGTCTCATCCTCAGCTTTCTCGGGAAGCGTCATCAAAACCTTGGTTATCCGGTTCTGGTCAATTCCCTCAACCCTCAGGTGAATACCGCTGTCGAGAGTAACCTCCTCGCCATCTTCAGGAAGGCGGTCAAGGTGTTCTATGATGATACCGCCAATGGAATCATAATCCTCACTGCTCAAATCGGTATCCAGTGCATCGTTTATGTCATCAAGCTTCATGCTTGCCTCCACCAGATAAGAACGCTCATCGATTTCCTGAATCAATTCTTCCTCATCCTCATCATATTCATCGCGGATTTCGCCTACTATCTCCTCCAAGAGATCCTCTAAGGTAATCATGCCCACTGTAGCACCGTATTCGTTCAGAACGAAGGAAACATTTAAGGTCTTTTCCCGCATCTCATACATTAAGTCTGCGATTTTCTTGAACTCGTATGTATAGTGAGCCTCACGTAGGATGTCCTTTATGGAAAAGGTGGCTTCATTCTGGGTCAGAATGAAATCCTTTATATTAATAAGACCGATAATGTTGTCCTTATCATCCTGATAAACAGGAAGACGGGTGTACATGGATTCTCTGAAAACGGAGAGTACCTCTTCGTAGGAGTCGTTGATATCCACGGTTACCATATTGATGCGAGGTATCATAATATCCTTTGCAAGAGCATCGGAGAAATCAAATACATTGTAAATCATTTCTCTTTCCTCAGATTCTATGACACCATCCTCGTGACTTACATCCACATATGTCTTTAGCTCGCTTTCCGTCATGGGATTTGCCTTTTTGTTCGGGTCTGCATGTAATAAACGCAGGAATCCGTGGGCAATCTTATCCACAATAAAGATAACGGGAGTTAATACATGCATTAAGACATATATAATTCCGCTGTAGAACAGGGACAATTTTTCGGAATAGAGAACGGCCCATGTCTTGGGGACAATCTCACCGCAAATCAGGATGAGAATCGTCAAAATACCGGTTGCTATACCCACGGGTACGCTGATTCTGATTGCAAGCGTTGTAGCTAATGAGGAAGCGGACAAATTCACAATATTGTTTCCGATTAGGATTGTGCTTATCATTTTGCTGTATCGGTCGAGAATTTTGTTGACCTTGGCTGCTCTTTTATTTCCCTCTTCTTCCAATGTGCGCATTTTGACACGGTTCACCGTAGAAAATGCGGTTTCAGCAGAAGAGAAAAAAGCAGATAGAAAAATAAGAACACAAAGAATTATCAGTTGTATGACACCAGAGGTATCCAAGTAAATTCACTCCTTTTCTTAAAATATAGTAATTTTCACTATACAATAAAGGGAAAGTAGTTGTCAAGTTTTCCTTCAAGGCTGAATATAATCTTTACATAGGAGAGCATATCCGGGTGATTGCGAAACAGGAAATAAAAAGAACATATCAAGAAGGAGGATGTTATGGAGAAAGGAAACGTGGAACAGAGGATTCCGATACTCTTTTTGCTGAAATGCCTGTTATTTTCGTACATATTGACAGCAGCACTATTGCTGCTGTTGACATTCTTGCTGTACAAATTGGGACTTACGGAGCAGATAGTATCAGTTTCTATTATTGCGATTTACGTAATCGCTACCTTGTTTGCGGGATTTGTCGTGGGAAAAAGGATGCAGAATCGAAAATTCTTGTGGGGATTATTGATAGGCGCGGCGTATTTCCTGATACTATTGCTGGTGTCTCTGTTTGTCAACAGTTCCTCCGGCGAAATAGGTAGCTCTTTTGGGACAACATTGGTGTTGTGCACGGCAGGCGGAATGCTGGGTGGAATGCTTGGCTGATGCTAAAAATACAAATACAAATTTAAAAAAAACTCTTTTATAATTGGAAAATATATGGTATACTACAGAAGATTTGTTGGTTCAATGACTGATTAAAGCAAAAGAAAGGTGTGTTATTCATATGAAGCATATTAAGACTTTAACTACAAGAGATTTGAAGGAATCCATGAAAAAGGGCGGCTGTGGTGAGTGCCAGACCTCTTGCCAGTCTGCTTGCAAGACTTCCTGTACAGTAGGTAACCAGAGCTGCGAGAAGATTAAATAATTGGTCTATGCAGGTAAAGAGAAGCGTCGCTGCTGGCGACGCTTTTTATACGTTTTAGGGTAAAAGATTATTTATAGAAAGGAAATAAAAACGTGATACACCAGTATAAGAGCAATGGGTACAATATTGTAATGGATGTGAACAGCGGTTCCGTACATGTAGTGGATGATATCGTGTATGATATGATTCCTCTGGTGGAGCCCCTTGTAAATGAAGGAATCAAGGATGCAGCCACCATTAAGGCAGCAGTTTTAAATCTGGCAAATATTCCCTATCCTGCGGAGGAGATTACCGAGGCTGTGGATGAGGTGTTAGAGCTTGAGAAGCTGGGACAGCTGTTTGCACCGGATATTTATGAGAATTATGTATTTGATTTTAAGAACAGGCAGACTGTTGTCAAAGCATTGTGTCTGCATATAGCACATGACTGTAATCTTGCCTGTCAGTATTGCTTTGCAGAAGAAGGAGAATATCATGGCAGACGAGCTCTGATGAGCTTTGAGGTAGGGAAGAAGGCATTGGATTTTTTGGTGGCTAATTCCGGGAACCGTGTGAATCTGGAAGTGGATTTCTTTGGCGGAGAACCTTTGATGAATTGGAAGGTTGTGAAGGAGCTTGTGGAGTACGGCAGAAGCCTGGAAGAACCGCACAATAAGAAATTCCGTTTTACGTTGACTACGAATGGTGTGCTGCTGAATGATGAGATTCTGGAATTTGCAAATAAGGAGATGGCGAATATCGTTCTCAGTATAGATGGTCGCAAGGAGGTGCATGATAGGATGCGTCCCTTCCGCGGCGGTCAGGGAAGCTACGACGTGGTTGTACCGAAGTTTCAAAAGGTTGCCGAAAGTCGCGGTCAGATGAATTACTATGTGCGCGGTACATTTACGCACAATAATCTGGATTTTGCAGAGGATGTATTGCATTTGGCGGATCTGGGCTTTAAGCAGATTTCTGTAGAGCCTGTTGTGGCACAGCCTACGGATTCCTATGCTATTACCGAGGCGGATCTCCCTGTGCTGAAGGAGGAGTATGACAAGCTGGCAGTGGAGATGCTGAAGCGTCGTAAGGAAGGAAGACCCTTCAATTTCTTCCATTTCATGATTGATTTGGCAGGCGGTCCCTGTGTTGCCAAAAGACTTTCAGGTTGTGGCTCCGGTACAGAGTATCTTGCAGTTACTCCCTGGGGAGATTTCTATCCCTGTCATCAGTTTGTAGGAAACGAGAAATTCCTGATGGGCAATGTGGATACCGGTATCGTGAGAGAGGATATCAGGGATGAATTTAAGTGCTGCAACGTATATGCAAAGGAAAAATGTAAGAAGTGCTTTGCAAAATTTTATTGCAGTGGCGGATGTGCGGCAAATTCGTACAATTTTCATGGCAATATCAATGATGCGTATGATGTGGGCTGTGAGCTGCAGAGAAAACGTATTGAGTGTGCGATTATGATGAAGGCAGCGGAGAGCGAAGAGGAGTAAACACAAAAAATCCTGCACATCGGAGGTTTTGTGAATATCTAAAAGGATTAAGAATGGAGAGGACGTAAGATGAAGAAAAGTAAGGCAATTGCGATACTGCTTTGCATCATAATAGCTTTTGCAGGGGTTACCTATGTAGATTTCTTTGGCATAGATGCGAAAGGCACCGGCAGTGCTTCTGATATTAAGCTGGGACTTGACCTTGCGGGCGGTGTCAGCATTACGTATCAGGTGGTCGGAGAAGAGGAGCCTGATGCAACAGAGATGAACGATACGATTGCGAAGCTACAGGATCGTGTAGAGGAGAAGAATAAAGAAGCAATTGTATATCAGGAGGGCACTGACAGAATCAATATTGAGATTCCCGGTGTCAGTGATGCCAATGCTATTTTAAAGGAACTGGGTAAGCCGGGTGAATTGTATTTCATTGCAGAGACAGATATGGAAGGGAATCCGAATTATACCCAGCAGCTGATGCGGGATGCAGATGGAAATTTAGGTTATACTTATGTACTCAACAAAACTGTAGAAGAGATGAAGGCGGATGGTTCTGTTCTGTTGGAGGGAACGGATGTTGAAAGCGCAACGGCGGTTACCGGATATGATTCCATGCAGAATACCCTGATTGCAGTGGATTTGGTCATGACTTCCGAAGGCCGTGAAAAGTTTGCGGTTGCCACTGAGCGTGCGTA
>CAYOHU010000067.1:0-8046 GCA_964403845.1 uncultured Acetatifactor sp. | reverse complement strand
CCGACAGAGAGATTATGGCATTCTGCCAGAGCTTTATTACAGAGCTCTACAAATATATTGGTGCGGATACTGATGTTCCGGCAGGTGATATCGGAACCGGCGCCAGAGAAATTGGTTACATGTATGGTCAGTATAAAAGAATTACCGGTTTATATGAAGGCGTTCTTACCGGTAAAGGCTTGAGCTATGGTGGCTCTTTGGCAAGAACACAGGCCACCGGCTATGGTTTGTTGTACTTAACAGCAGAGATGCTCAAATGCAATAATAATGATATTGCAGGAAAGACCATCGCTGTTTCAGGCTCCGGTAATGTGGCAATTTATGCAATCGAAAAGGCACAGCAGCTGGGCGGTAAGCCTGTTACCTGCTCTGATTCCACGGGATGGGTTTATGATCCGGAAGGAATTGATCTTGCACTTTTGAAAGAGGTAAAAGAGGTTAAACGTGCAAGACTGACTGAGTATGCCGCAGCAAGACCCGGTGCACAGTATCATGACAAGGCGACAGAGGGAACCAATCAGTGGTCAGTGAAGGTTGACATTGCACTTCCCTGCGCAACACAGAATGAGCTTAATCTGGATGATGCGAAGGCTTTGGTTGCTAATGGTGTAATGGCTGTAGCAGAGGGCGCTAATATGCCTACTACCATGGAAGCTACTAAGTATTTCCAGGAGAACGGCGTATTGTTCTGTCCCGGTAAGGCTGCAAATGCAGGTGGTGTAGCTACCTCAGCTTTGGAGATGAGCCAGAACAGTGAGAGATTGTCATGGACCTTCGAGGAGGTTGACAGCAAGCTTAAGACCATCATGGTGAATATTTTCCACAACCTTGATGCAGCAGCTAAGAAGTATGGTATGGAAGGCGATTATGTCGCAGGTGCAAACATTGCCGGATTCTTAAAGGTTGCTGAGGCGATGACAGCACAAGGGATTGTATAAAGAAAAGCTGCGCAATATAATGTAAAAATACGAAATGCCGGATTTGTTGGAAACAACTACAATCCGGCATTTCTTTAATGCATGGTACTCTTGCAAAAAAACGTTTTTAATGCTAGAATATAAGCAATTCGCGAATTGCGTTTTTCACAAAATGTAACGATTCAGAGCCACGTAAATCTGTGAATATGCAGCTGCCATGCTTGCATGAGCAGAAGTGTATTTACAGATTTATGTGGCGAAGTAACCACATGAGCAAAAGGAAAGTGCTGAAAGCATGTTTTGGCGAATGGGATGCTGAATAGTTACCACAAAATTAATTTAAAGGAGAAAATGAAATGAACAATGATTTAAAGCACATTATTGACTATGATCAAAATGGTTTTATCATTAACGGAAAACGTGAGTTTCTGATCGGTGGAGAATTCCACTATTTCAGAGTACCTGCTGATATGTGGGAAGAACGTCTCCAAAAAATGAAAGCAACAGGTGCCAATCTTATTTCTGTATATATTGCGTGGAATATGCATGAGCCAGAAGAAGGGAAACAGATATGGAGCGGTGATTATGATCTTGACCGTTTCCTGACATTGTGTGAAAAATATGGTTTCTATGTATTGATTAAGCCCGGTCCGTATATTTGTGCCGAGCTGGATTTCGGCGGACATCCTGACTGGTTGATAAAGAAGGTTGCCAACAAAGAATTCCGCATTCGTATGTTGGATGAAAAATATCTTGAGTTATGTAAATATTGGTATAAATCCTGTGCAGAGCAGATTAACTCCCACTTGATTACAAATGGAGGAACGATTATTGCAGCACAGGTTGAGAATGAGTATGATCATTTGATGGAGTATGGTGAAGAATCCATATCTGTAGAGGATGGAATTAAATACTTTATGTTCTTGAAGGATGCGATGGAGGAGTATGGAATCAATGTTCCGAAATTTGCAAATGAGGCTGAATTCTTAAGAGGAAAAGGAATCATTGATACCCGCACCTATTATCCGAACATCCCCGGGCTGTGGATGTCTGAGTATGAACGTTTTGAGCAGAAGCTGTTGAGCTCCAAAGAGACACAGCCTGATTCTCCTATTATGATTCTTGAGCTGCAGGCAGGCTGGTTCTCCCAGATTGGTGCACCTACATATGTACCCGGAGTGGATGTTGTGGAAGGTGTATCCAAGAGTGTATTTATCACCGGTGCCTCCATTGTTAATTACTACATGATGGTTGGCGGTACCACATTCCCGTTTATCGGCGGACGCGGAGACACAGCACTGGGTGGTTACGGCAACATTACCAGCTATGATTTTGGCGGAGCCCCTATTGGAGAGACCGGAGAACTGAATAAAGACAAATTTTACTGGATTAAGGGCTTTATCAGATTTGCGAAAGAATTCAACCATATTATCGCAGAGAGTGACAGAAAAGAATACATGAAGATTATTTCCGGCGGTGAGAATATTGCTGTGCTGAATAAGGAGGGTTCCTTCTTAGATGTGTCTATCGACAAAGCATATGAGAATTTTACCACTTATCAGGAAGGCAATGAGAATGGAAGATTCTTCTTCGTTCGGAACGTGGAAGAAGCTGATAAGCCGGTTGTGATACAGATTCCAGCTGAGTTGAATGACCGCGAGTACATCTTTAACACTGTAATTAAGGCAAACCAGACCCGTATGTTCCCTGTAGCGTTCAAAATTCCTGATACCGACGTGAAATTGAACTATTCCATTTCTGAGATCTGGATGACTCAGAAGTACGATACAACAACCGCAGTTTTGATGTATGGAACAGCAGGAACCGCAGGTGAGATGTGCTTAAATGTTCCGGTTGATCAGATTACTGTAGTGGCAGGAAATGTTAAGAAATATGATAATGGTAACGGAGTTGCTACTGTATGCTATACGCATGGTGATGTTGTTATTATCAAGGCTGCAGATGTTACCTTCTTCATTATGGATGAATTGATGATCGGACGTGTAGACGCGCTTGAGGACGGGCTTTTGTTCCACAACGCATACTATCTTGAGAATATCAATGAAACCGCAGACAGTATTGAATTGACTGTTCAGGTGAAGGAGAATGAGAAGACTCAGTTCCGTTACTATCCTTTGAACGAAGGCAGTGACCTGAAGGAAGCTTCCTTGGACGGCACAGAGATTGCTGTTAGGAAATGTGCTTGCGGCATGCTGAGTACTTCTTTTGAAACAGCTAAATTTGCGGATCGTCCGGAGGTTACGTGGACATCAAAATGGAAATACATTGCAGACAGTGATGAAATTAACGCAGATTTTGACGACAGCACATGGAAGCATTTAGTGAAGCCGATTTCTTTGGAAGAAGCAGACATGTTTAAGCATGGTTATTATTGGTACAGAACACAGTTTGAGGTAAATGAGGATGTCGAAGCGGCATATTTGAACTTCAAGCATAATGATACTGATCGTTATCTGGTATACATTAACGGAGAACTGGTATTCCGTGCCCGTAATAAGTCCATCAATGCACACAATATTACCGGTGCTGTGAAGAAGGGTACCAACACGATGGCAATCCTGTATGCAAATGAATTCCATAACAAGTCCCATCCTCATGAGGGTGATATTGTTAAGTTCAGTGGTGTAATGCATCCGTTCACAATCGAAGGCTCTTACAAGAATGGTGAAAAAATTGATATCAGTATCGAGGCATTTAATGTAAAATATCAGCTCAGCGGATACAATGCAGGATATCATACATTAGAATTTGACGATTCTGCATGGCAGACGGCTCCTGATGTTGAGAAGCTGGTAGTCGGAAGAGAGATGGGGCATGTTGTATGGTTCAGACGTCACTTTGTCTACAATCCCTCAGAAGGATATTCTGCACCACTGCAGTTAATTCCAGTCAAGGCAGACGAAAGATTATTAATCTATGTAAACGGCAAGCCGGTAGCACAGTACGATATCATCGGCCCGCAGGAGGAGTTCTATATTCCCGACAGCTATCTGAAGGATGGAGAGAATGTAGTTTCCATGGTTTTAGAATGTCCCGGTTTCTTCGAGGAGATTATGAGCGGATATCGCAGAGGTTATATGTATAATCCAATTGTACGCCCCTCATATGTATCTAAGAAAGTTAATGTGACCTTAAAAAAATAAGATTTAGGAGGGCAGGATACGATTCCTGCCCTTTAACTTTTTGACTTTTCCATTGGTTTGTTGCTAGGAACCAGATTGTGGTGTATAATAATACGGATTGGATTTTGTGATTGATAATTTGATGGATGATAATAGAAAGCATAGAGAGGGATAAAAATGAAGTCAACAGGGGTCGTAACAGACAGTCATAGTGGTATTTTGCCGAAGGAAGCAGCAGAATTAGGAGTTAAGGTACTTCCCATGCCTTTTTATTGCAATGATGAGTGCTTCTATGAGGAAGTATCCATTACAAGGGAAGAATTCTTTCAGCGCTTGAATGCAGGTCAGAAAGTTTCCACATCCCAGCCGTCGCCGGAGGCTGTGATGGAAATCTGGCGAGAGGGCTTAAAGGAATATGAGCAGTTGGTCTATATTCCTATGAGCAGCGGTCTGAGTGGTTCCTGCAATACTGCGATGGTGTTGGCGGAAAAATCGGAATTTAACGGAAAAGTAATCGTGGTGGATAACGGGCGAGTAGCTACACCGCTTCATCGCTCCATACTGGATGCGTTAGAGATGATAAAAAAAGGATATTCTGCTGATAAAATAAAGAATATTCTGGAGACATCCAAAGAAAAAATGGCGATTTATATAGCTGTAGAAACGTTGGAACACCTAAAACGGGGAGGCCGTATTACTCCGGCAACTGCAGCAATCGGGTCACTTCTGAATATTAAGCCGATTTTGAGGGTTGGCGTGGGCGTTTTGGATACTTACAAGAAATGCAGGGGAATGAAGAAGGCCAGAAGAGAGATGCTGGAAGCCCTTAAGCAGGATCTGGTAACCAAATTGGGTGAGTATTTTAGTCATGATGAGGTGTATCTGATGGCTGCCTCCAGTGCGGACGAAGAGACCACACAGGGATGGATTGAGGAAATCAAAGCATTTTTCCCGGGAATGGAAGTGATGTGTGATAATTTAACATTGGGAATTTCCTGCCATGTAGGAGAAGGTGGATTGGGAGTAGGCTTTTCCTGCAATCCGCTGTATTAGTAAAGTGATAGGTGATTGTGAAATAGTGAGGACGGAGGAGAATCATGAATCGAATACTATTAATGGTGCTTAGAAACATCTTTAAAGTACCCGGAGCATATATTAAATTATGTCACTATGCAAAGCATACTGATGAATATTCAGAGGAAGAAAAATACGCTCATGTTCACTACATCTTTAAGACAGCTGTAGAGTCCGGAAATATTGACTTTCAGGTATATGGAAAAGAAAATTTTCCAAAGGAAAACGGGTTTATTATCTGCGGAAACCACCAGGGAATGTTTGATATTTTGGCAGTGGTAGCATCCTGTGACCCACCATTGGCAGCGGTGCTGAAGAAGGAACTCAAGGATATTCCGTTTCTGAAACAGGTAATTGCCTGTACAAAATCCTTTCCCATGGACCGCGAGGATATCAGGCAATCAATGGAAGTAATTGTATCTGTTATTAAGGAGATAAAAAAAGGACGTAATTATTTGATTTTCCCGGAGGGAACCAGAAGCAGAAGGCAAAATGAGACGTTGGAGTTCCATAGTGGGAGCTTTAAGTGCGCCACAAAATCAAAGTGTCCCATCCTGCCGGTGGCACTGATAGATTGCTACAAGGTGCTGGATCAGAAGGGCTGTAAGCCGGTGTCGGTTCAGGTTCACTATCTGAAGCCGATTATGTATGAAGAATACAAGGACATGAATACAACAGAGATTGCAGCTATGGTTCGTGCAAGAATTGATGAAACGATCAAAGCGTTTGAAGTAAAGGAATAAGGGTAATCCGGAATGAGGTTGCAAAATGGCGGCAAAGAAATTTTATGCGGTAAAAAAGGGGAAAACTGTCGGAATCTTTTCAAGCTGGACAGATTGTAAAGCGTCCGTGGATGGATATTCCGGTGCAGAATATAAAGGCTTTGGAACATGGGAGGAAGCGCGGGAATATTTAGGAGATGCCGACGGAGGAGCATGCGGATATAGGGTGACCACAGGAGAACAGAGTGCTGAAAAAAAACCGGAAAGCTGTATGCTTGCCTATGTGGACGGAAGCTATAACGACTCCTTGAAAAAATATTCTTTTGGATGTGTCTTTCTTCTTGAGGACGGACGTATTTTTACGGAATACGGAAACGGGGATAATCCTCAGTCCCTGCAGCACAGAAACGTGACAGGGGAGATGCTGGGAGCCATGTATGCCGTGAAGGTGGCTATGGAGAATGGATTTCGCGCAATTGAAATCCGTTATGATTATCAGGGAATAGAAAAATGGGTTACCGGAGAATGGCGCAGCAAAACGGAGCTTACCCAAAAGTATGCAGCTTCTATGCGGGAATGGAGTAAGAGGATTGTCATTACCTTTCATAAGGTGGCAGCGCATTCCAATGTAAAGTACAATGAGCTGGCAGACCGGCTTGCCAAAAAAGGACTGACGGAAGGCAATGGTATCCCCAAGGTAAGGAAGCTGCAGGAAATGGATGCAGATACTGAATTATTATCGGAAATGAAAGTGAAGCATAATGGAACAAATTCGTTTGAATAAATATCTCGCACAGTGCGGTTTATGTTCCCGGAGAGATGCTGATAAGCTGATTGAACAGGGAAGAGTAACAATCAATGGTCAACCGGCCGCGGTGGGGCAGGCTGTGAGCACGTCTGATGAGATTCGTGTGAATGGAAAAGTGTTGACGGGACGGAAAAGAAACATAGTATTGGCTTATTATAAGCCCGTGGGGGTTGTCTGTACGGAGAGGGATGCTCACGCTGACAAGATGATTACCGATATGATTGATTATCCGGAACGTGTGACCTACGCTGGGCGATTAGACAGGGATTCAGAAGGGTTGATTCTCCTGACAAACGATGGAGACTTAATCAATGCCATGATGCGGGGCGGCAATCGTCACGAAAAAGAATACATCGTAAAAGTAGATAAACAAATAACACCTGATTTTTTATTGCAAATGTCTGATGGAATTTATTTAAAAGATTTGGACATTACCACGAGAAAATGTGAGGTGACACAAATTGGAAAATATACATTCCGTATTATTTTGACCCAAGGGGTCAACAGACAGATCCGGCGCATGTGCGGAACACTGGGATATCAGGTACGCAGTTTAAAACGTATACGGGTTGTGAATATTACTTTGGATCATATCCCTTGCGGCTCCTATCGTGAAGTGGTGGGAGAGGAATTGGAGCAGCTATACAGGATTGTCGGAATCATAAAGCATGATACAACAAACAGAAAGTAGGAACACAATATGCAGTCACAAAAAGTGGAGCGCATCAAATATCTGGTAGATAAACTGAATGAGGCATCAAAGGCATACTATGCCAAAGATCAGGAAATCATGAGCAATTATGAGTATGATCAGTTATATGATGAACTGACAGAGCTGGAGCAGGAAACAGGCATAGTGCTTGCGAACAGTCCCACTGTCAACGTTGGATATGAGGCAGTGGACGAGCTGCCGAAGGAGCGTCACGAAAGTCCTATGCTATCTTTGGGAAAGACGAAAAGTCGGGAAGAGCTTCGGGACTGGCTACAGGGGAATCCGGCAGTTCTTAGTTGGAAGCTGGATGGTTTGACAATAGTACTTACGTACCGTGAAGGAAAACTTGCAAAAGCGGTCACCAGAGGGAATGGTGAAATCGGTGAGGTAATAACCAACAATGCACGCACCTTTAAAAATCTGCCCTTGGAGATTTCCTATCAGGGTGAATTGATTCTGCGCGGAGAAGCGGTGATTACTTATTCTGATTTTGAGAGGATGAATGCAGAAATAGAGGATGCGGATGCCAAATATAAGAATCCCAGAAATCTATGCAGCGGTTCCGTACGACAGTTAAATAATGAAATTACCGCAAAACGAAATGTCCGTTTTTATGCTGTGAGCACGTCTGATGAGATTCGTGTGAATGGAAAAGTGTTGACGGGACGGA
>CAYOHU010000066.1:0-8095 GCA_964403845.1 uncultured Acetatifactor sp. | reverse complement strand
GTCATACACATATGCTCAGCCTCCAGCATGACCATCACCCCCTGAGGAGCCAAATACTCCATAATCGCATCTGCAATCTGACCCGTCATTTGCTCCTGAATCTGTAAGCGCTTTGCGTATACCTCCACAGTTCTGGCGAGCTTACTCAGCCCAACCACTTTGCCGTTTGGAATATATGCTACATGAGCTTTTCCGTAAAAGGGCATCAGGTGATGCTCACACATGGAGTAAAACACAATATCCTTCTCCAGAACCATGTCCGTATTCTCTGCTGTAAATACCTTAGACAGATGCTCTGACGCGTCCTCCTCCATCCCACCACAGATTTCTTCATACATTCTTGCGATTCTATCCGGGGTCTCCCGCAGGCCTTCTCTGTGAATATCTTCACCGATTCCTTCCAGGAGCAGCTTAACTGCCTCTCTTACTTTTTCATGATCTACCATAATAATATGCCTTTCCTGTAAACAGCTTCCGTTTGCACAAACTGATACCGACCGACTGTTATCGTTTTTTTACGATTTCCATCAGTCTCCCCAAATAGGACAAAGAACCGAATGCAATAATCACATCCTCTTTCCCTGCCAACAGATAACTCATCTCCACTGCTTCCTCCAGACTGTCCACAGCGGTAACCTGAGGATGTAGTCTCACGATTTCCTGTGCCAGTTCATAAGCATGCAGTGCCCGGGGATTCTCCGGTGGCGTCACCGTAATAATCTGATCCGCGTAATTGCAAGTCAACTCGACTATTTTTCCATATTCTTTATCCTTTAATATTCCCATTATATAGATAATTCGTCGATTTGTAAAATAGAATTCAATGGAATTTGCAAGCTTTCTCGCAGCATCCTCATTATGCGCTCCATCCACAAGGAACAGGGGCTTCTTACCAATTACGGTAAAACGCCCCGGCCATTTGGTTTCCTGCAGACCCTTGCGAAGCATCTTCTCCGTCACCTCAAAGCCACAGCCTCGCAACGCTTCGATTACTTCAATTGCCAAAACCGCATTGGAAATCTGAAATTTACCGGCCAGTGAAATCTCCAGATTCTTCATCCCTCTATAAGCAAACCTCTGCTTCTCTACGCCGTATCTGATCTGCGTAGCCTTTTCGCTGTCCGCGATTTGCAGCGTACAATGCCTGTCCCGGGCTACCCTGCAGACTACCTCCATAGCCTCCGGCTCCTGCTTCATGCTTACAACAGCACAGCCTTCTTTCATAATTCCTGCTTTCTCAGCGGCAATTTTCTCCAAGGTATCTCCCAAAAACTTCATATGATCCATGCTGATGGAAGCCAGCACTGCCACCTGCGTGGTAGTGATCAGATTGGTGGCATCCAATCGTCCTCCCATGCCGGTCTCTAAAACCACGATATCGCACCGACACCTTCTAAAATACCAAAATGCCAACGCTGTCTCAACCTCAAAACGTGTCGGATGGGGTAAGCCTTCCGCTGTCATTGCCTCACAGCACTGTCGAATCAACGCCACTCCCTCACGCAACGCAGCCTTCGTAATCGGCCTGTTATTTACCTGAATTAACTCTCTATATTCAAAAATCACCGGTGAACTATATCTGCCCACCCTGTATCCCGCACTCTTCAGAATTGTAGAAACATAGGCCAGAGTAGACCCCTTGCCATTGGTTCCCGCAATATGTACAAACTTTAATTCCTCCTGAGGATTCCCCAGTCTTAGGCATAGCTCCCTGATTGTGTCAAGTCCCGGTACAATTCCGTAGGATTGTATCGATTCCAGATATTCCATGGTTTCTTTATCGTTCATTGATTTGTTCCTCTTCTCCAAGCATCCTCTTTCCGCAAACAATACTCGCAATCCATATCCACCGCAAAATCATAACAGCAATTTTAAGAAAGGATGCATACTTTGAAAAAAACTACAAATACTATACTCCGATAGGCAACCTTGCAAAAATCATTAAAAACGATCCGCTCGTTACACTTTCGGAGGATAAGCATGACCAAACATTTACCTTTATTTATCCGCAACTTCCTGCGGTGTGGGCTGACCGGCTGGTGCATGGAAATCATCTTCACCTCGCTTGATGCTCTTCGCCGCAGGGATCTGAAGCTAAAAGGAAATACCTCTGTCTGGATGTTCCCCATCTATGGCTGTGCAGCTCTGTTTGCACCAATCTATCACTTCATCCGCAACAAACCGTTTTGGGTACGCGGTCTCACTTATATGTCACTGATTTTCTCCGGTGAGTATCTCAGCGGCCGTTTTCTGTCTTTTCACAATATGTGTCCGTGGGACTACAGCCGCAGTCGTTTTCATATCAAGCGGATCATCCGTCTGGATTATGCTCCTGTCTGGTTTGGTGCAGGACTGTTGTTTGAAAAAATCCTGTTATTCAAAGATTCTTCATAAGCGGACTTGTGGACACAAACATTTCTATTTTCCTTAAAAACAGGACCTTTTCAGGTCCCGTTTTTCTCAAGCATCTATTCGTTATGATTCGTCTAACATATCATCCATCCCGTCTGCACCGATATCCAGCATATTAACGGTACGCCTTTTTAGTCTGGCTTCCTCAGATTGTTTTAATATAAATTCTTTAATCACCTTGGAATTGCGGACATGCTCCAGCTTCAATATAGGGTGCGTGGTATCACCGGTATTGCAGATTACCGTTCCAATTTTAAAAATCTTTTCCCACAAGCTGGCAGAATGAGTCACATCCTGAACCTTATACATGTAACAATCATTCTCCACTGTTTTCAAAAGTCCGGCAGTGATGGTAATCACATCTTCCTTAATCGTATACTTCGTAAAGGTAAATGGCAACCCCAAGAACAACCATCGTTTTCTTTCCACAAATTCTACCATGCTTCATTCCTCTCATTCTCGTTTTTATTTAGGCGATTGTGTAACATAATAAATGTGACAATTCTATGTGCAGAAATTTCTTTTCTCCCCTATTATAGTAGAATTATAGTTCATATGCAAAACTTTTTCTGATTTTTTCCCAAATATTTCATTGCAACTCACGACAAGACATGGTATCATGATTAAAATGTATTCAGGAGGGTGTGTTTATGACTGCAAAAGAATGTATTACAGGTCGAAGAAGTATCCGTCAATACACGGATCAGCCGGTATCTCATGAGCTGCTTGCACAGATTGTGGAGACTGCCTCTTATGCTCCCAGCTGGAAACATACGCAGATTGTCCGTTACATAGCTGTGGAAGGTGAGACAAAACAAAAATTAGCGCAGCTCACTTCCGCTTATCCCAACAACGGTAAGATTATGGAGAACGCTCCCATAGTCATTGCGGTTACCATTATCAAAGGTCGCTGTGGTTTCGAAAGGGACGGTTCCTACACCACCGGACGCGGGGACACATGGCAGATGTTTGATGCCGGTATTGCCAGCGAAGCCTTTTGTCTGGCTGCCTACGAGCAAGGGCTCGGCACCGTTATCATGGGGATTTTCGATCAGAAGGAGGCTTCTGATTTATTAAAGATTCCTGAGGACAGAGAGCTTGTTGCTCTGATTCCTGTGGGTTATCCCGCAGAATCTCCTGTGGCTCCCAAACGAAAATCTGTTGAGGAATTATTATCCTATATCTAAACATATGTCGAAGGGATGATTCTCTTCGACTTTTCTATGTCCGATGGGAGAATGCTCCCCATTCTCCCTTGATTGTCCGGAAGGCTCTTTTCCTTTAAGAGCTTCGCAATCGCCCATTCTACAATACTCAAAACGGAGGAATGAACTATGAGACATTTAATGAGTCCCCTGGACTTCACCACGGAAGAATTGGACAAGCTCTTTGACCTTGCCTCTTCCATCGAACAATTTCCGCAGAAATACGCCCATGCCTGCGACGGCAAGATACTGGCAACCTGCTTCTACGAGCCCAGTACCCGTACCAGACTGAGTTTCGAATCCGCCATGACAAGACTGGGAGGTCAGGTCATAGGCTTTTCCGATGCGGCCTCCTCTTCCGCCTCCAAGGGAGAGAGTGTATCCGATACCATCCGCGTAATTTCCTGCTACGCCGATATCTGCGCCATGCGCCATCCCAAAGAGGGTGCTCCCATGGTCGCTGCCGAAAAATCAACCATTCCCGTAATCAATGCCGGTGATGGTGGTCATCAGCACCCCACACAGACCCTGACTGACCTGCTCACCATCCGAAGCCTGAGCGGAAGGCTGGAAAACTTTACCATCGGTCTCTGTGGCGATTTGAAATTCGGACGTACCGTCCACTCCCTCATAGAAGCTCTTGTGCGCTATCCCGGAATCCGCTTCGTCTTCATTTCTCCCGAAGAGCTGAAGGTACCCGATTACATTACTGAAATGCTCACCGAAAAAAAGATTCCCTACGAGGAGGTTATCCGTCTGGAAAGTGTAATGCCTGAGCTTGATTTCCTGTACATGACCCGTGTCCAGAGAGAACGTTTCTTTAACGAGGAGGATTACGTCCGTCTGAAAGACTTCTATGTCCTGAATACCGCAAAAATGGAGCTTGCCAAGAAGGATATGCTGGTACTCCATCCCCTTCCCCGCGTCAATGAAATCTCTGTTGAAGTGGATGATGATCCAAGAGCCGCCTATTTTAAACAAGCTCAATACGGCGTCTACGTGAGAATGGCACTCATACTTACATTGTTGGGCATTGAAATTTAACCGCACACCGGTGCAGAAATGAGGTATATATGTTAAATGTTGGAAAAATTGAAGAAGGTTTTGTATTAGACCATATCAAAGCCGGCAAAAGCCTTGATATTTATGAACATCTGCAGTTGGACAGGGAGGATTGCACGGTAGCAATCATCAAAAACGCCAAAAGCAATAAGATGGGCAAAAAAGATATCCTGAAGGTAGAGTGTGACATCAACATGTTGGATCTGGATGTCCTTGCCCTTATTGACCACAACATTACTGTCAATGTGATTAAAAACGGAGAGATTGTTGCAAAAAAGGAACTCGTACTCCCCAAACAGATTAAAAATGTCATCAAATGCCGCAATCCCAGATGCATTACTTCCATCGAGCAGGAGCTGCCTCATATCTTCCTTCTGGCAGATGAACAGAAGGAAGTATACCGCTGCAAATATTGCGAAGAAAAATATACGGAAGCAGCTGAATAGGCTATTAATAAGCCCATTCTTCCAAAAAGCAGCACCGACTTTTCGGTGCTGCTTTTTTAGATATATCATTCTCAGTTTCCGCATTCCACACTGATTTTATTAAAGATTCCCATAATTTCTTCTGTTTCAAGATGCTGCTTTTCTTCACCAGTTTTATCCAGAATCACATTTCCCTCATGCATCATAATCAGACGGTTTCCGTATTCTACGGCATAACGGAGATTATGAGTTACCATGATGGTTGTAACCTTCTTCTCCTTCACAATTTTATCAGTAAGCTCCATAATGATTTCTGCTGTCTTGGGATCAAGTGCTGCGGTGTGTTCATCCAGAATGAGAAAATCAATGGGAGTCATCGTTGCCATCAAAAGTGCCAGTGCCTGCCTTTGTCCGCCGGACAGAGCGCCTACCTGCACGCCCATTTTATCCTCCAGTCCTAAATTCAACGGACGAAGCATTTCCTGATACTCCCCAATTTTTGCTTTATTTACTCCTCCGGTAAGGTTATAGGGCTTACCCTTGTTGTCTGCAAGGGACATATTCTCCAGAATCGTCATACCGGGGCAGGTACCCTTTGACGGATCCTGATATACCCTTCCGATACGACGCTGACGAACAAAAGCCTTCTGGCCCGAAATATCCTGCCCGTTTATCAGAATCTGTCCTGCATCCACATCAATACTTCCACAGATAATATTTAACATAGACGTTTTGCCGGAGCCGTTGCTTCCCACTACCGATACGAATTCTCCGTCCTCTACCTTAAAACAAAAATCCTTAAACAGGCATAGCTCGTTGACAGAGCCGGGGTTATAGTTTTTTGAAATCTTAACAAGCTCTAGCATGACTGCACCTTCTTTCTGTCCCTGCTGATTACCAAAATCCCAAGGAATAATACGGCAGTAATCAGCTTGATTGCATTAGCATCAATTCCGGTAAACATTGCCAATGCCACACATGCCTTATATAAGACAGAACCTATAATCACGCTGGAGGTCACCCGCAGAACCGTCACCTTCTGAAAAAGACTGGTTCCGATGATAACACTGGCAAGGCCGATTACCATGGCACCTGTACCGATAGACACCTCAAAGCTTCTCTGCTGTTGTGCATAAATACAACCGCTGAGAGATACCAGCCCGTTGGCAATGGATAATCCCACTATTTTCACCAGCCCCTTATCCACGCCGAGACTGGTTACAATAGAATCATTATCTCCCACCGCCCGAAGCAGGAATCCTGATTTGGTATTCATATACCAGTCCAAAAGGTATTTTGCCACCATAGTAATCAGAAAAATGATAAGCACGGTCTTCAGCTTCATCAGAAAAGAAGGACAAATGCCGTTTACTAACGAGTTGTCAAAAATGGTTTCTTTATTAAAAATAGGGACATAGCCGCTTCCCGCCACCCATAGGTTAATGGTATACAGGCCTGTCATCATAATGATACCGGAAAGCAGATCCCTCACCTTCAGCTTCACGTGGATGACACCGGTAATCATACCTACCAAAGCGCCACCAAGAAACGAAAGCGGAAGTGTCCATATCGCCGGGATTCCTACACTGCTGATCAACCGAACCGTAATTGCTGCCCCAAAGGGAAAGCTGCCATCCACTGTCAAATCAGGAAAATCCAGAATTTTATAGGTGATATATATTCCCAACGCCAGAATTCCATATATCATGCCTTGTTCCAAAACACTTAATAGTAAAGCCATCTCATCCTCCTCAATGCCTATTCTACGACAATTTCATCAAATAGCTGATATGCATTCTCAGCAAAATCAGATGGCATTTCCAAACCTATTTTTTCAGCAGCTGCCGTATTCACATACAGATAGGGCTCGGAAATCACTTCATAATTCATCTCGGATGCCTTTGCCTCTCCCTTTAATATTTTCGCTGCCATCCTACCCGTCTGTCTGCCAAGCTCATAATATTCCAGCCCCATAGCTGCCACACAGCCTGCTTTGACCTGCTCCACCTCTGAACCAAACACCGGAATCTTCACTTTATTCGCTTCCTCTATAACCGTCTGCAGAGCACTCACCACGGTATTATCTGTTAAATTGGTAATGCAATCAACCTTGTTGACCATATCCGCTGCAGCCAGTGCCACCTCCGACATAGCAGTCACACCGGTGTCCGTTATCTCAAAGCCGTATTTCCCCGCAAGCTCCTTATAACGGGCTACACTGCTGATGGAGTTTGCTTCGCTGGTGGTATAAATAATACCGATTTTCTTTGCATCGGGAAGAACCCTGCGAATCATCTGCAGCTGTTCATCGATTGCAAGCGCGTCACTGGTTCCGGTCACGTTCCCCACAGGAGTACCATCCGTGTTTGCCAGCCCGGCCTCAACAGGATCCGTCACTGCGGTGTAGATTACCGGAATATCTGTATTCATAGTCGCATTATATGCCGTCATTGCAGAGGGTGTTGCAATTGCGCAGATTAAATCAACCCTCTTGGTCACAAAATTATCTGCAGTCAGTCCGGCCGTTCCCGGATCAGCCTGCGCATTCACATACTCCACCTTCAGCTTCTCCCCTTCTGTAATTCCCTCCTCCTGTAAGCCGGCAAGGAAGCCTTCCCTACAGTTATCCAGGGAACCATGCACTGCAAATTGAGAGATGCCGACTGTATACTCTGCGTCCTTAGCGCCGCAGCCGGTCACAATACCTGCCATCATTGCTGCCATCATCATTACTGCTAATACTTTTTTCTTCATAATCCTCTTCTCCATTTCTGCCCATGGGCTACAGCTTGTTTTGCGCCTGTATGTGAGAGAATGAGTGTTCCCAATAACAAAAACCGCCCCAAACACGCATGATAGCGCATTTGAGGCGGTAATAAATTCTTACTTATTATCGCGGTACCACTCAAATTGACAAAAGTCCTCTTGTTCCGAATACTAACATATCCGTCGGCTTGATAACGGGTCCGAATCCCGCCGACGCCTACACAA
>CAYOHU010000065.1:0-8131 GCA_964403845.1 uncultured Acetatifactor sp. | reverse complement strand
TCAAATCATAATCTGCCAAAATCGGATTTGCCATTTTGTCAAATTCAATGGATGCGTTTTTTATTAAAACGGCAATTCTATTAGTATTCATAGTTTTCTCCTTTTCGTAGCCACCTACCAATTATAAGTAGGTAGCTACCTTTTGTCAAGAAGATAGAAATACAGCCATTACGGAGTGAGATACCAGATACCCTGTAAAAGTTAGGTTTGGTCTTATAAGGATAAAGAGGGGGCTGTGTTGCCCCCTCTTTATGGATTGACGAGAGAAAGTACGCCATCTGTTTCGAGTACATCAAACAGCACCAAATGTTCATCCTTGCTGTTGGGGTAGTGGAGGGGCAATTTCAAATTCCCGGAAAAGTCGCGAAAGAGCATACCATGTCCCCCATCTTTTTCAAATAGCAGGTTCTGAGCCTCCCATTTACCGTCGATTTCACCGTTATCGGATTTTAGTACACTTTCAAGATATCCGTTCTCACCAAAGCTGGACCAAATCATAAGTAAATCACCATTTTTGCAGCGGTGGAGGAAGGGTCCGTCTGTTACAAAATTGCAGGCTTCATCAGTGATATGTCTGACAAAGGAGTAGTCCTTTGCTGCAAACATTACTCTTGGTTCTGTAACGAAATGAGTTAAGTCGTCGCTTAATTGTGCATAGCAAACGGTGCCGTTTTTAATCTGCAGCCATTCATGACAGAATACCATATAGGGAATCCCTTTCCTGTCACAATAAAGAGTGCCGTCGAGACACATCCAATCTGTTGGTGTTACAGGACCGGCTGATATCGCCTTGAAAGGACCGAGAGGCGAAGAAGCTTTGAAAATCTGGGTGCCGCGATTGGCGGTCTCGCTGTACAGGGAAGCAAGGAGATAGAAATTTCCCTTGTACAAATGAACCTCCGGAGCCCAAAAATCCTTGGTTGCCCAGAAATCCTCAGGAAAGTCAATGACAGAAACCGGTGCACTCCACTCTGTCATATCATCGCTGATATATGCCATGAAACCATGTGGATAATTGGATGCATACAAATAATATTTACCCTCAAAAGGGAGAATGAACGGATCGCGGATATTAAATTCTGAATTTTTCATGTTATCAGCTCCTAATATATATTTTCACGAATTATAGCATAATCATACCAATAAAGCAATGCCTGGCCATTGACGGTACATTTGCATTTTGATGTATGTGACAAATAGCCAGAAAATTTTTGATATTGTGAAAATGGAAGGGACGTGTTATTATTTAGCTATGGGACAAAGAACGTTTTTTTGCAACAGAAGATAGAAACAGGAGGCGTTACATATGAAATCGATACGAATGAAAATTACGTTGGCAATTGTAATATGTTCCTTAATTACCGCATCTATTATCAGTCTGCTAAGCATTTCTGATACCAGAGAATTATCGAACTCCGCAGCTGAAAATGAGTTGGTGCTGACCTGTGAAAATACAGGCGAAGAAATCAATGCATTAATCTCCAGAATTGAGCAATCTGTGGATACTTTAAGTGATATTGCCATGAGAAAATTGGATTTTTCCAAGTTCCAAAATAATGATTCATATGTAACAACCTATACTAATGAGCTTTTGGATGATTTTTTCACCTTTGCGGAGCATACTGATGGTGCAATTACGGCTTATATCCGTTATAACCCGGAATTTACCCAACCGACCTCCGGTATTTTTATGACTCGTGATAATACACAGGCTAAATTTGACAGTGTGACGCCAACGGATTTTAGTATGTATGATCCGTCTGACGTTGAACACGTGGGCTGGTATTACGTACCGGTGGCAAATAAAGCTCCTCTTTGGATGGACCCTTATCTAAATGCAAATATTAATGTTTATATGATATCTTATGTAATTCCTCTTTACGACAATGGTACATCAGTGGGAATCATTGGAATGGATATTGATTTTGGACAGTTGACCTCGTTGGTGGATAAAGCATCTGCATTTGATACGGGATATTCTTTTATGGTAAGTGCGTCCGGTAATGTACTGTATCATAAAGATATTGAGCCCGGTACTGATTTGGCGGAATATAATAACGGAGAATTGGCTGCGGTTAAGGATTTTGTTTCAGATTCTGCTAATCAAGGGAAATCATTGCAGTACCGCTACAATGGTAATGAGAAATCATTATCCTACGTAGAGCTTAAGAATGGTATGAAGCTTGTGCTGACTGCTCCGTCAGAGGAAATAAAAGAAGATGCAAATGCTCTTTCCGTTAAGATATTGATGTTCCTTGCTATCGGACTTGTAGTTGCCGTTGTGCTGGGAATTCTCATAGGCAGTACGATTGCAAAGCCGATTAAGCGTATTACAGAAATCATCAAGCAGACGGCACGTCTGGATTTCAAAAAGGCTGCTGATATCGATAGATTGATGCAAAGCCATGATGAGACCGGTGTAATGGCAAAGGCAGTAAGCGAAATGCGCTCTGTTCTGCGTGAATTGGTGAACAACATGGAACAGGTTAAGGATGATTTGATCGGAAATATGGAACGTTTGGATGGTGTTATGAGAGAAAATAATTCCATTTCTGAGGAAAATTCCGCTACCACACAGGAATTGGCTGCCGGTATGGAAGAGACTACTGACAGTGCAACAATGATTGTAAGTAATATTGATGCGATTCAAACAAATGCAGAAGAAATCCGCGAATTATCTGAATGTGAACAACAGGAATCGAGAGCTGTAATGACAAGAGCCAGAGAACTTCGTGACAATACGAGTTCTTCTAATGCGAAGGCAATGGGTATCTATGCAGATATGAAAATACGCACAGAGGAAGCAATTGAGAAATCGAAGGTAGTTGGTAAAATCAATGCTTTAACGGATGACATTCGAAATATCTCCTCTCAAACGAATTTACTGGCGCTTAATGCAAATATTGAGGCTGCAAGAGCCGGTGATGCCGGGCGAGGTTTTGCAGTAGTTGCTACGGAAATAGGAGAACTTGCCAATCAAACAGTCCGGACTGTGGACGGTATCAACGTAATTGTTAAGGATGTTAATGAAGCAGTGGTTAACATGACGGAGTGTATTCAGGTTATTATGAATTTCCTGGAAGAAACAGTAGTTGCGGATTACAGTGCCTTTGGTCAGGTGGGAGAACGGTACGAGAAGGATGCAGAGGGCTTTGCGGAATCAATGCAGCGTATCTATTCTGAAATTTCGCAATTGAATCATAACATCACGGAAATTGCGAATGCAATGGATAGTGTAAATCATACTATCAATGAGTCTGCTGATGGCGTAAATCTGATAGCAGAAAAGTCAGGAGATGCAGTTAAAAAGACACTGGAGGGTTATGAGCATCTAAGAGAAAGTGAGATAAGTCTGAATCTTTTGAAGGAATTAATTGAAAAGATTAAAGTATAAATTCTTTTCTTCAAAGAACACCGGTAAATATGGTGAGAGCAAAACGCCTGAGACTTGGTTAAGAAAATGCTGAAAATTGTGCGTGATTGATTATAAGTCAGATAATTAGTATGCAGACAGGAGAAGTATGATGACTAAAATAATTGATTTTCATGTACATCCATACGTAAAGGAATCGGAGCTTGTTTGTTTTTATAAGCAAAGCCTGTTGTTTGAGAATGATTTGTTTACTAAGGATTTACAGACATCCGGTATCAGTCAGATATGCGGTTCTGTTATTGATTTTAAAGGAATTAAGATAGAAGAAGGTTTTGAGCCATTTCGTGTGTTAAATCGTGAAGCACTAAAAAAACAGGAGGAATGGGGGGATTTTTACATTCCCGGAATTCATGTACATCCTGCATTTATTCAGGAGTCTTGTGACGAATTGGAATATATGAAGAATAAGGGTGTAAAATTAGTAGGAGAATTGGTTCCTTACTTACATGACTGGTCTGACTATTCTTGTAAAGGCTTCAGTGAAATCTTGGACACTATTGGCGATTTGGGAATGGTTGTAAGTTATCATTCCTTGGATGATGCTCAGATGGAAAAGATGATAGCGAATCATCCGAAGGTGACGTTTGTTGCGGCACATCCGGAGGAAGGGGACAGGTATCTTCGACATTTAGAGAGATTAAAGAAGTACCCAAATGCCTATTTGGATTTGTCAGGAGCGGGTCTTTTCCGTTATGGTATGCTTAAGTATGGAGTGGATAAGGTTGGAGCAGAAAAATTCCTGTTTGGAACAGATTATCCTATTACCAATCCGCTTATGTATGTAAAAGCAGTAGAGTTTGAACATATTTCTGAAGAAGAAAAGGAACTTATTTTTCATAAGAACGCGGAACGATTATTGGGATTGAATTAGCTTTCCGATATCAAAAAAATATAGGTATATTTGGCCTCCTGCGCAGATATATTGTTACAAGCTCAGTTGTCATGGCTGTTGTAACAATGCTTTGTGCAGGAGGTTTTTGTGGATTGGTACAAATCGGTGAAGTTCTGAAACGGATGGATAATGCGGTATGGGGATCCGGTATGCTGCTGTTTTTGTTAGGGTCAGGATGCTACCTTATGTTACGTTTGAGATTTTTGCCTTTAAGAAGGTTAAAATATGCATTATTTTGTGTAGTGGGGATGGAGGATAGGCTGTTACAGAAGAAGCCGGCTCTGCCCGTGGAGCGTAGGAGGAAGCATTCTGAGAAAACAAGGGAAGGCGTAAGCTCTTTTTCCTCTTTGACGACAGAGCTTGCTGCTACAATCGGTACGGGAAATATTGTTGGTGTGGCTACCGCCATGGTACTTGGGGGACCGGGGGCACTGTTGTGGATGATTTTATCCAGCGTAATTGGTATGGCAACTAAATTGATTGAGAGTATGCTTGCAGTAAAATATCGGGGACGTAATGATAAGAATGAGATAGTAGGGGGACCAATGTACACCCTAACAAAGGCATTTCCGCTTCCGGGTTTGGGGAAGGTGTTGGGGAAGCTCTTTGCAGCGTGTGCAGTGATGTCCTCTTTTGGAATGGGAAATATGACACAATCCAATTCCATTGCTGAGGCAATGAAGGTAAGCTTTGACATTCCACCCGCAATGACGGGATTTATTGTGACGATTGTCACAATTCTTGTTGTACTGGGTGGCATTGGAAGCATTGCAAATGTGACCCGGCTTGTGGTTCCGTTTATGGGAATTTTCTATCTCATGGGAGCCATACTGGTGATTGGAACGCATTTGGGAAATCTGTCCCGGGGACTTTATGAGATTGTGGTATCTGCTTTTTCGCCTCAGGCAGTTACAGGAGGTGTTTTCGGACATATGACAGTTTCTGCACTGGAAGCTCTGCGCTGGGGAGTATCAAGAGGAGTTTTTTCGAATGAAGCGGGCCTGGGTGCAGCCGGTATCAGCGCAGCTGCAGCTGACACTACTGATTATGTAAAACAGGGATATATCAGTATGACCGGAGTTTTTCTGGATACCATTGTAATCTGTTCCATTACCGGGCTTGCCCTTGCCTGCTCCGGTGTGGTAGGCACTATGGATGGAAACGGAGAATTTCTGACGGGAACTGAACTTACGATAGCTGCATTTCAGACGACTTTCGGTCAAAATGGTGCAGGCTTTATCAGTATTTGTATTGCTCTGTTTGCGTTTGCAACCATTGTGGGGTGGGCCTATCAGGGAGAGAGGGCTTTTGAGTTTCTGGTGAAGAAATCGAAATACTGTATATATTATCGTTTCTTTTATGCGTTGATTGCTTTTGTGGGAACGATATGCTCCTTGGAGGCAGTCTGGAATTTTTCTGATATTTGTAACGGCTTGATGGCAATTCCGAATTTGATCGGAGTGTTGGGATTGTCAGGCGAGGCCTGTCGGGAGATTTTGGAGTATGATAAAACATTCATAGAAAATAAAGAGGGTGTGTGAGCATTCATTCATATTGTAAAAGAAGGCGTTTAAATTACGATAAAAGATAGTTGAGTAAAGAAAAAAGACGTGGTATGATATTTAACGTTAAAGCAACGGAGGAATGATATTTTAAATGACAGAAAGAATAATACAGAATTTTTTGCGATATGTGAAGGTGGATACCCAATCCTGCGATGAAGCTGAATTCACACCCAGTACATGGAAGCAGCATAAGCTGGCACAGCTTCTGGTGGAAGAACTGCAAACGATGGGAGCAGCGGAAATTACTTATGATCAAGAGCACTGTTATGTATATGCTTCCGTTCCTGCTTCTGAGGGCTGCGAAGGGTTCCCTGTGCTTGGATTTATTGCTCATATGGATACTTCGCCGGCGGTTAGTGGTGAAAATGTCCGACCGCGAATCCTGACAGGATATACCGGAGAGGATATTGTTTTAAAATCAGCCCAAGAAAATGCAGGTGAGGCAATTGTGATGAGGGTTGCGGATTTCCCGGAGCTATTAAAATATATTGGGCAGGATTTGATTGTTACAGACGGGACCACCCTGCTTGGAGCGGATGATAAAGCAGGCATTGCTGAAATTATGGCTATGGCAGAATTTTATTTGCGCAATTCCGATATTCCTCATGGTAAGCTTCGAATTGCTTTCACTCCTGATGAAGAAATCGGTAGGGGTGCAGACTATTTTGACGTAGCACTTTTTGGGGCTGATTACGCTTATACAGTAGATGGTGGCGCTTTAGGAGAGCTGGAGTATGAGAATTTCAATGCGGCAGCCGCCCGGCTTCATGTGCATGGTCGAAGTGTACATCCCGGTTCTGCCAAGGGTAAGATGAAAAATGCAATTCTCATTGCTCAGGAATTTCAAAGTATGCTGCCGGTATTTCAGAATCCAATGTATACAGAAATGTACGAAGGCTTTTTCCATATAGACAGTATTCAAGGAAATGTGGAAGAAGTCGCGGCAGATTATATCATTCGAGATCATGACAGAAGCCTATTTGAACAGAAAAAAGCACAATTTATGCAGATTGCAGATTTCCTGAATGGGAAATACGGCGAGGGAACTGTTGCGGTAGATATGAAGGACTCGTACTACAATATGCGTGAAGTGCTTGAACCGCATATGCACCTTGTGGACAATGCTTACGAAGCTATGAGGGAGCTTGCAATAAAACCTCTTGTATCGCCGATTCGAGGTGGTACGGACGGTGCAAGGTTATCCTTTATGGGTCTGCCTTGTCCCAATCTCTGTACGGGTGGAGAGAACTTCCATGGAAGATATGAGTTTGTTTGCGTGGAGTCCATGAAGAAGACAACGGAATTATTGGTCAAAATAGTAGAGAAGTATGCTGATTTTAATGCCTGATATCATTGAAGTCACAAAGTGGATGATAAAAAGCTAATGGTTTGTCTGCAGTGGTTATATTATGCAGGGCTTTGCAGGGGAAAAGTCAGTGTAGCGTTTAGTGAATTCGATATTTAGAAAGGCATATCAAAAATGACAAAAGAAATCAATCTGAAACAATATGAAGCTTATAACGAAGCGCCTGCTGCAGAGCCGGAGCGTCAGTATTATTTTATGGCAAAGTGCCGCAGCTATGTGCATGACCTTGCGGAGGAATTGGGACATGCCCCTACCTGCTGTGTAAATACCTTCGGATGTCAGATGAATGCCAGAGATTCCGAAAAGCTTGTAGGGATTCTGGAGATTATCGGTTATAAGATGCTTGAGGATGAAAATGCGGATTTTGTAATCTATAATACCTGTACCGTGCGTGATAACGCTAATCAGAAGGTATACGGAAGACTTGGTGTGCTGAATGGTTTTAAACGCAAAAATCCTCATATGAAGATTGCACTGTGCGGTTGTATGATGCAGGAACCAAATGTGATTGAAAAAATCAAGACCAGTTATCGTTTTGTTGATTTGATTTTCGGAACCCATAATATATATAAATTTGCTGAGCTTCTGTATACTATGTTCACCAATGATGGAATGATTATTGATATTTGGAAGGATACGGACAAAATTGTGGAGGATTTACCCGTGGAGAGAAAGTATCCCTTCAAATCCGGTATCAATATTATGTTTGGCTGTAATAATTTCTGCAGCTATTGTATTGTGCCCTATGTGAGAGGACGCGAAAGAAGCCGTGAACCCAAGGATATTATTTGTGAAATTGAGAATCTGGTTGCAGATGGTGTGGTGGAAATCATGCTTTTAGGACAGAATGTAAACTCATACGGGAAGAATCTGGA
>CAYOHU010000064.1:0-8214 GCA_964403845.1 uncultured Acetatifactor sp. | reverse complement strand
CAACAGTAAACGGCTGCTGTAACCTTCCTCAATTGTGCGGATTGATTCGTGTTACTTTATCGAAAGCTCCTAAAACTTTTTGTTTTATTTGCTTTACTTGTAATATATATCGGAGCAGTTTTGGAAAACTTAACCCCTTTTTCTAAAAATTTTAACAAAAATCTGCCTACCTTAAATCCGCCTATTCTATTGTACGTCTACTGCTTGCTGTCCATGAACTGGGGAGGAACATAATTGGACTGATTCATACTCTTATAGTAATCATACGCCGCCTTGGAGCTTTTGCGTCCTTGACGGATTTCCTGACGTTCCTTGTTAAAGAACTGTTCTACCAGAGCCTTATTGCGCTGTTCCTGTGCCTGAACCGATACCCCAAGCTCAGTCACCTGCTTGATCTTCTGCTGCAGCACCTTAATCTGAGCAGCATATTGTTCTTTATGGTCTTTCAGCTGTTCCGCAAGCTTCTCATACAGGATTTCAAAGCCATCATCCAGCAGGGTCAATTGTTCTATCAGTTTTCCCTTTTGTTCCACCGCAGAATCAAAATCATCCAGCATGGCCTTGCCGTCCTGAAAGCAAGTCTCCTGTACCTCGTTGTACCTCTGAATTTCTTTTAATACCTGTATTTTTTTATCCAGACTCTCAGACAAAATGCTTAAGTGATTCTCCATTAAACAGTTCCTTTCTCTCTGTTGATACGCATGACTTCCTTCCAGGTATCGCGCATGGAACGCAAATGGTCATTGACCTCCTCTAAAATCTCCGCATTTTTTTTGAGATTGGCCTCGGTCAGACGCTTTGACAGATATACATAGACTCTTTCAAAGTCCTGTGCCACCGCATAGCGCATATCCAGAGTTTGTCTGAAATGATCTATGATTTTCTGCGCCTTTACAATATGTATATGAGCCTTTTCTATGTCCTTCTGTTCAATTGCCAGTATTGCAATATTACAGAATTTAATAGCACCGTCATAAAGCATCAGTGTAAGCTCCGCAGGAGATGCTGTCAGTATCTTGCTGTTATTGTATTGCGCATAAGCACCGGGTAATGCCATAATATCAACCTCCCAACAAACTGGTCACCGCATTTGCGTTGGATTGCATCTTTGCCATAGCAGTCTCCATCTCGGCAAATTTTGCATACCATTTTTCCTCATAATCGGCCAGCTTTTCTTCCAAGGTTGCAATTTTGGTTGTATAGTCTGTGTAATCCGACTTCATCTTCTTGTCATCATAGAAGCTGCCGAAGCTTCGATAGCCATTCACAGAGCTGGACAGACTATCCATCTTGGAATAGAGATTCCTTGACAACTGGGAGAAGAAGGAAATAACCGTATCCGGCTCGCTTGCAATCATGCCCTTTAGGACATCCGCATTGCCCGAGGTACTCGCGTCATTTTCATCACCATCGATATGGTAAGCATTCTTCTCGTTATCTGCAGCGGTAAAATAACCCAGGGTGTTAATTCCGAAGCTGCTAAGATACATCATCTTACCGTTCACCTCGATGCCCCCGGACATAACACTCTTCAATGCAGAACTGATATTTCCCAGATTGCTGTCATGGCGCAACAATGCATCCTTAATCTTATTCTCGTATTTCTCGACCTCACTTTCGGACACAGATTCTTTTTCCTCATCTGTCATAGGTTCAAAGCCCTTTGCAGAATCCGCATTGTAAAGCTTATCCATCTCGTTAATCAGGGTATTGTATTCCTTCAGGAAATCCCTGATAATATCATAGATGCCGTTTACGTCTCTCTGAGTGGTAAGTGTTACATCCTCCCCTTCTTTGGTTTCAGAAAGGGCTGTAATGGTCAATCCGTTAATCTCAAATACATTTGTATTATTCTTAAATTCCGCACCGTTCAGGTAAATAACTGCATCCTGACCACTGATTTTTGTCGCCTTAGAGTCATTCAGCATGGCAGGATCGTTCAATACGTCCACAGCATACAGTGCCTTCTGATAGTAATCGTTCTCAACATCCTTCTGTAGCTTTTCTGTTGCTGCCGCGCTATAGGTAATCTTACCCTCTTCTCCTTCAGTAGCGGTAATTGTCACATACTGCTCCACATCAGTAATCTGACTATTAATCTCTTTCAATTGATCCTGTTGTGTCGTTAATGCTTCTGCATCTGCTTCCAGTGCTGCCAGTTCTTCTTCCGCTGCCTTAAGCTCTTCTGTGTTTTCCGGATCGATTGCTGCTATTTCATCCTTTTTGTCGGCAATAGCATCCTCTATTCGCTGAAGTGTGGTTTCATAGTCAACCGCCTCTCCCTCTGTTTTCGCATACTTCGCTCCGATTTCATCCAGCTTATCCTGTGCAAGCTTCTTTGAGTTCATCAATGCTTCATACCGGGACAGGTACGAGCTCGTCTTGGAGGATACCGTTGCATCAATGAGAGAACGCATATTTGCAATGGTTGCATCCTTATCTCCGTCCACTACATAGCCGGCATATCTTTCATATTCTGCCTTAGTGGCTTTATCGCTATTCAGACCCACCTGTAAGCCCAATGCCTTTAATGCAGCCGACCCATTTGCATCGGAGGCGGTAAAACTGAAATCATATTTCTCACCGGATTCCTTCGCGCTGACGAAGATTCTCTGATTCTTGGCATCAAAGCTGGCATTTAATCCGGCACTCTTCACCTGATTCAGAAAATCAGAAATCGTAGTGTCTGCCGTGATTTCAATATCCGTGGTTTTGCCACCGGATTTCAGGCTGATAACTCCGGACTGCGTAACGCCCAACTCGCTCAGCTTAGACAGCGCGGTATACTTTGTACCGTTTTCTGAGGTTATGTCCGCACCTGTCAAATATGCTGTTTTAGCAAGCTTATCAATTTTTAAAGTCTGCACGCCGGTCACTGCACTTTCGCCTGTTATCACGCTTGCAGCGGATGTATTGGATACGCCGGTGGTTTTCTTGCTGTAAGAGGCTTCAAAGCGCATATTGCTGATATACTTCGCCTGAAGATTCTTCAGCTTTGTATTCAGGCTCTTCCATGCGTCCTGTTTCCACTCAAGCTTGGTCTGTGCCTTGACTGTATCATCCACCTTGGTCCTTCTGGCAGCTACCAGCTCCTGAATGATGCTTTCTGTATCCATACCGGACATCAGTCCCGACAATCTCATTGCCATAGGTCATCCTCCTATCTTTTCTCATCTACCAGGATTCCGGCCATCTCCCATACCTTGGCAATCATATCCAGGGTTTTCTCAGGGGGAAGCTCCTTAATCGTCTCCTTGGTAGTTCTGTCTACAATCTTAATGGTTACTCTGTTTGTTCCTTCATGAATGCCGAAAACGGCTTCAGACTGGGTAGCCATCTTCTTATTAATCTGCTCCACAGCCTTTCGTATCTGCTCGTTTGTCGCCTGCTGTTCTGTATTCTGTTCCGCGCCGGTCTGCGATTTGCTCTGTGCGTTTTCCACAATCGCAGTCGTATCGTCGACCTTCTGGGCCGGCTGTACCCCGGCAGAGCTGTACTCTGCTGCTTTCTCAGCAGCTGCAAGCGGTTTCTGTGTTGCCACATTCTGAGCCTGTATGCTCATTACACTTCCTAATGGTTCAATTGCCATTTTTAGTCACCTCCGTGTGAAAATCTGTGCTTTCGGCACTACAATCCGTTACAAGATCCTGCTAAATTCCTGTTTCTAGTCATTTTATCGGTTGGAACGGCAGAAAAATTAATAGGGAAGTGCAAATTTTTGCGCTTCCCCATTGCCCCTCATAGTCCTTCAGCCCAGCAAATTTTTCAAGGCCTCCATGCCTCCTGCATTGACCGCTTCTTTATTGGCCTCCTGAATCTGCAGGTATACCTCCTTGCGGTAGACCGCAACCTCCTTGGGAGCCGTGATGCCGATTTTCACCTGATCTCCCTTTACTTCCAAAATGGTAATTTCTACATTATTGTTCACGATGATTGCTTCATTCTTCTTTCTGGATAATGCCAGCATACTACTCACCAGCCTTTCTCGCCTGCAGAATATCATAAATAGGGAATTTCACGGGATAAGCCACACCCTCCACGATAATCTGGCATGCCTTATGTTCCTCAACATTGATTACAATGGGACCCTGAAGGTTCACGCTCATAGCGGTCAGATCACACGGTACAGTAACCGTGACCAGCACCAGAATATTATCAGCTGTAAGATTTCCTGCGCTTGCCAGTAGTTCGTCATTTACCTCCGGATCATAATCCTCTTTCACTAAAAGCGGATCCATAACCGGCATTGCAAAAGCGGGTTCTTCTATGGATTGCAAAAAACGGATCCCCACATTCGTACCCTTTTCTTCATCATGAAGCAGGGTAAAATGTTTCAAATTCGGGAAGCCAACAATCCCGTTTTCAAAGGTAATAATCTTGTCATCCGAAACTTCCATTTCGCCAAAAATCTTTGTATTTATCTTCATCATGCTCCTCCATGCCGCCTTTGCGACCTTATTCGTAATAAAAAGCTGTCTATATGAAGTTCAAAAGCGTAGTCTGCATCACCTTACCGGTAGCCATCAGTGCTGCTTCATAGGTGAGCTCTGCACTGCTTAACTGAATAGCCACCTCGGTGATATCCACATCCTCATTCTCACTCTTCAGTGTTTCAAAGGTCGTCTTCTGGTTCTGCATTCGATTCTTGACCAGCTCCAGCTTGCTTCCTCTGGTACCGCAATTGGTGATGCAGAGATTTGCTGCATCCAGATGACCCTGGAAGGCTGAAATACTATGTTCAAACAGCTTCTGGCATTTATCCTTCGACAGAGTGAATGCCTTCTCCGCAGCCTCCAGCTGGTTTTGCAGGGTATCTGCATCAGCACCGGTCGCTGTTTCCATCTGCTTTTTGATCTTGGCAACCACTGCTTCAATATCCAGTACGTTCTGCATGGCATCAACCAAATCATCCACCTCTCTGCCGATTCCATGCTGAAAGCACTCATCTGCAGTAGAATTCACACGGATTGTCTGATTGAAGCCAACATCATATTCAATCTCCTGTCTTTCGGCATTGCCTACAAGATAAGCGTCATTATAGGTAACACCTTCGGACTCACACGCAAAATAATGCTCCGGGCGAAGATCACCCTTCACCCAATGCTCCTTCTGATAGGTTATTCTGATCTCACTCTCATCAGCATTGGTTGCTACATCATCCCTTACCGCGCTCAGTTCCTCCGCGCGAGCACTTCCCAGCAGTAATTCTCCCGTTTCCGGAACATAAATCACCGCGTTAGCATCCTTGGATGCCACTGTATAAGGATCCTCGTAGGAATGCATCATGGTAGCCGTCCATTCCACCGGTGCATAGCTTACGCTGCCGTTGGGAGCTACCTGTTTCTGTTGAAAGCTGATGGTGGGCATTGCTTCAGCTCCTGTAGGGGCATAGCAATCGTCATAAGCTAAACGAATACGGCTTACTTCAACAGCTGTCATATCACTTTCGTCCAAATCAGCCATATCCGTACCGTTATAATTGTTGGTATTCCAATCCAGCAGCTTACCGGTATTCACCTTGGTCATGGTATCCATAGCACTGCTGTCCAGCTGTTCCGTTATGGTATATTTCTGATTTTCTTCCTCGGCAAAGCTTAGGGATGTGTCCGTCCGATATCCCGTAAATACATATCGTCCTGCATAATCAGCATCTCCGGTGCTGTACACCTCATCCCCCAGCGCCTTCAGCTGTTCCAAAATAATCTGTCTGTCTGCGGAAGTCAGGTCTCCGTTTGACCCCTTGGTACACTGGGAAATCATGTTTGTCACAATCTGCGTCAGATTCTTAAGAGCGTCCTCCGTAATACTCAGCCAGCTCTCTGCATCAGGGATATTCTTACTGTAATACTGCGTCACCTCCGTCACGTTGCTACGCAGACGCAGGGCTCTGATTGCCACCACGGGATCATCCGAGGGGCGATTGACCTTCTTCTGTGTGGACATCTGTGTACTCAGCGTATCCTGATATACCTTATTCGTGTTAATATTTGCAAGATTATTCCTCTGCATGATTTTGTTTGTTATTCTCATATGTCTTCCTCCAATACGCCCTATACACCTGTTTCCAGAATCAGCTTATCGTAAATTTCTGTCAGAGTCTGAATCATCTTGGACGCCAGATTATACCCGTTTTGGTATTTCACCAGATTCACGGCCTCCTCATCCTCATCCACACCTGATATGGAAATTCTCTGATTATCAATAGTACCGGCTATATTGTTATAATTATTGTAAAACATATTTGCTCTGGAGGTGTTCAACGCCACATCAGACAGAACACACTGCAAAAACTCCGACGCCGAAGCTCCGCGAAAGCTCATCTTCTCTTTGTCATAAGCCATAGCTTTCAGGCTTTCTAACAGGTCGTTCTGTTCCACGCCGTCCCCCTGTTCAAACCTGTTCGCCAAGATACCGGGATGATTCTCCATAGCCTTCAGGACACTGAAATTTTTGGCTGTCATGCGATAGTAGCTGTCATCTTTCACTTGAATAGTGACATTTCCGCCTGCGATTCCCTGATCATATCTTGTGTTATCGGGGAAATCATACTGTTCGTCCTCCGTTGCCATATCTGCCGTAAACATCATTGCCCCGGGATTGCCCTCAGCGTCATAACCGCTTTTCAGAATATCATTGAATTTCTGGGAAAAGGTTCTCAGCCACTCATTCATCTGATTCATATAGTAGGGGATTCCCTGATATGCGATGCCCGATCCGATAGAAGCCATCTTCCCCACACGGTCGTTCGTCACTCTGGAGCCGTTCTTCATGTTGTCTGATAAAACAAATTTGTAGGTATAGGTTGCATTTCCCCCGGCGTCATAGGTACAGGAATATTCCCACGAATCATAGTAAAATTCCTGATTTCCCAGATTGATGATGCCTCCCTGATCGGACATGTTGGATTTATTCAAATCCTGAAGATACTCTTCATCCACACGGATCGTTACGGTATCCTGCATTCCTCCCGCGGTCATGCCGGTAGCAATGATCTCACCCTCGAAATTCTCACCGTTATTGCCATCCCTGATCTGAATCAGTCCCTGAAGTGCACCTCCCATGGATACATTGTAGAGATTGAACTTCTGTCCATCCTCCCAGTAAACGTCATAGAGACCATCTATATCCGACTGGTTCACCTTCTCATAATTGGTTTTGGCAACGCACTCCAAGCCTCTGTACTCGCTATCATCCACCAGAATCTGTCCACCTGCAATCTTTACGATGCATCGATTTGCTCCGGTTTTTCTGTCGGGATTGTTCGTATCCGTAACCGGAACCTCCCTTACATCCACATCCACGATTTCCGATAACTGATCCAGTAAAAGTGCTCTTCTGTCACGAAGTTCATTTGCCTTTGAGCCTGCTAACTCTATGGTGTTAATCTGTTTATTCAAGGTTGCAATCTCGCCTGCAAGAGAGTTAATCTCATCTACCTTTAACTTAATTTCCTGATTGACATCCTTTTGCAGGGCTTCTATATTTCCTGCAAGTCCGTTAAAGTATTCTGCAAGGGCTCCGGCATATCCTACAAACTGGGATTTGGCAGTAACACTGCTCGGATCCTTCATAAGCTCTTCAATTCCGGTAATCATAAACTGGTCAAATACCGTCTTGAATCCGGCATTCTTTCCATCATCCTCAAAATAGGTTTCTATCTGCTTCATATAATACTGCTTCATATTATACTCGCCGACCTTGGCGTTGTTGTCCCAATATTTTGTGTCATAAAATTCATCTCTGACACGCTCAATTGCCAGGGTTTCTACGCCTGCACCCGCACAGCCATAGGTTTGAAAGACACGCAACGGTCCTGCTGCCTGCTGATTTACCTGCTGTCTGCTATACCCCTCCGTCTGCACATTCGCAATGTTGTTGGAGGTGGTATTCAATGCCGCATTGCTGGCCAAAAGCCCTGTATAAGCTATATTCAATCCAAAAAATTGTGATGGCATCGCATTCCCTCCTTATTACATTCTTCCCAGAGTATTGATAATGTGCTCAAGCATTTCGCTAATGACATTAATATATCTGCTGGAGGCGTTAAAGGCATTCTGAAACTTAATCATACTGGCAAGCTCCTCGTCAGAGGACACTTCAATCACCTGTGCTCTTGCATTCTGTGTGGCTTCCACAGTATTTTCCTGATTCTCGTAGATGCCACGGTACACATATCCGGAATTTCCTACCTGCGCCACCAAATCCGTATAATAG
>CAYOHU010000063.1:0-8269 GCA_964403845.1 uncultured Acetatifactor sp. | reverse complement strand
CTCCATCGCTGCTATGGAGAACGGCAGTAAAGACCGTTATTTCCAGACGAATGCAAAGAAGCTGGTTCCTGAAGGCGTGGAAGGACGCGTGGCTTACAAGGGAGATGTGGAAGACACTGTGTTCCAGTTGATGGGAGGTCTGCGCGCCGGTATGGGTTACTGTGGTGCTCAGGACATTGAGACCTTAAAGGAAACAGGAAGGTTTGTTAAGATATCTGCTGCTTCCTTGAAAGAAAGTCATCCTCATGATATCCATATTACCAAAGAAGCTCCTAACTATAGTGTAGATGAGTAAATACAGAGAGAACGCATGTCACAGGCTGATGTGCGTTCTTTTGCATATGGAATCTGCGACGAACGCTTCCGATGAAGGCTGTCTAAAAAAACACGGCATCGGAAAATTTGTATAATCCTGCTCCCTACTGTCATATTTTTCGACATATTTGCGCATGTTGTAGATGAAATTTCAACAAAATCCTTCAAAAAAATGTACAATTCGAGCAAAGTATGATAAAATGAAGTTGTTTGAGGAGGGGAAAACTCAAACGCACATAAACGGAGAGAAGGGTAAACAAGAGGGGTACTTGTAAAATATGTCATATCGGGAATTGATTAACCAAAAGAGATTGCAACATTTACAGGATGAATTTTGTTCCATTACAGGAGTAATGGCATACTGTGTGGATACAGACGGTGAGCTTTTTACTGCGGTGTCCGGTGAAGAAGCTGCTAAGAAGCTGCTGAAGGAATATCGCGCCTCCGGTATGCTTCAGGCTGCTCTGGACAGAGTGGAGGAAGGTTCGCTGGAAGACCTTGCGGTGGAAGAGGATACTGAGCTGGATGTCAGGGCTGCAGCAGTTGCCATGCGCGTAAAGGGCGAGACCTTATTTTATGCCTTGATAATACAGCCCGACCTGCAAAATGATGCAACACAGTTTTATGAAATGCTTGATTTCGCTCGGGACACCGGTTATAGTCTGATTGCCAGCAAAATATCCTGCTTTAGTGCGGAGGTGGAAAGCCGCAGAAGCAGGAATGCAGAGCAGGAAATGAGCAGAGATTTGCGAACCATTGAAGCAACCACAGGAATTGTGCAATTATTGGACAGCGATGAGCCGATTGAAGGAATCCTGGAAAAGTGGCTCCGGATTTTAGCAGAGCATATGCAGGCAGATACGGCTCAAATATTCCGATTACATGATGACAATGAGCTGATGGATGTGATTTGTGAGTGGAGGAATCAAAAACAGGTTTCCTTCTTCGACAGAACCAGCAATGTCCCGTCGTATTCGTTTTTGCTTACGGAAAAGCCGCTGGTACTGTCCCATGATAATTCCCGGAGGGAATATCAGGAGGTGCTGAGAGAGATAGGACTGAAGGCAGTTATGGTGTTCCCGGTCATTAAGCAGGAGGACGGAAACGGTCTTGTTCTGTCGCTGAATCACAGGACACAAAGAGAAGTCTGGAGCATGGACGAGATTAAATTTGTATCGGATGCGGTTAAGATTCTGCAGAGTATTCTGACAAAGCGTATTCAGAAGAATTCTCTTGCAAGCTCCTATGCAGCGTTGGAATCGATCCTGGATAATGTAGGCTGTGCAATTTATGTTGTGGATAAAAGCACACAAAGCATGCTGTTTGCTAACAGAAAATTACAGAATACTTTTGCCAAGGAATTGCAGGAAAAAACATTTCAGGATTTGATTACTAAAGGGGTGACACCGGAAACGAACAGCGGTGTTTTCGAGGTCTTTTTGGCGGAGAGAGAGCACTGGTATGATTTGATATATAAAGAAATCACATGGGTGGATGGCAGAGCTGCGACGCTCTATTCTCTGTATGAAATTACGGATAAAAAGCTGTATCAGAGGAAAATAGAGCAGCAGGCATACACGGATTTCCTCACCGGTCTCTACAATCGTATGTGTTGTGAGAGGGATCTGGCAAGACAAATCGATGAGGCTAAGCGAAACGGAGAAATCGGAGCGATTCTGTATCTGGATCTGGATGATTTTAAGCATATTAATGATGGGCTGGGACACCAGTACGGGGATGTGCTGTTGAAATCCATTTCCCGTTCCTTAAATAGTATTATGGGAATACAGAATACCTGTTATCGTATGGGCGGAGATGAGTTCGTCATTGTGGTACCGCCTAAATATTATTCTGAATTTGATAGGATCATTGAGGAAATCAGGCAGATTTTCAGTAAACCGTGGTTTTTAAAGGATGCCGATTACTATTGTACGATGAGTATGGGAATCGTTACGTTTCCGGATGCCGGAGATTCCGTAACCGATTTGGTGAAGAAGGCGGATATCGCCATGTATGAGGCGAAGAAAAGCGGAAAGAACCGGATTTCCAAATATCAGGATGGAATTGATTCCGCGTCCGGCAGACGTCTTGATATGGAAAAGAACATGCGGGATGCCACGGTATCCGGCTATAAGGAATTTGAAGTGTATTATCAGCCCATTATCAATGTGGAAAATGGGGGCAGTGAGTGCGTTGGCGCGGAGGCTTTGATACGTTGGAACAGTCAAAAACTCGGTTTTATTCCGCCGGCGGAATTTATTCCTCTGGCAGAGTATCTGGGCTTGATTAATCCGATCGGTAATTATGTGTTAAAGGAGGCCTGCAAGCATTGCAAAATGTGGAATGACAGTGGGTATCCCAATTATAAGGTAAATGTCAATCTTTCGGTGGTGCAATTGCTGCAGGCAGATATTGTGGAAATTGTAGAGCAAACCTTGCAGGAAACACAGATTACGCCCGGTAATCTGACCCTTGAGGTGACGGAAAGTCTGGCTATCAACGATATGGAGCGCATGAAGGAGATTCTGAACAGGATTAAGAAATTAGGAGTGAAGATTGCGTTGGATGATTTTGGAACGGGATATTCGTCTTTGAATCATATCAGAGAGATTCCTGTGGACGTGATTAAGGTGGACCAGATTTTCGTAAGAGACCTGACGGATGATCCATATTCCCAGTCCTTCATCAAGATGATTGCTGAGTTGGGAGAGACCATCGGGGTGAGCATTTGTGTGGAAGGTGTTGAAACCTCTGAACAGTATCAGATATTACAGGGCATGAAGGTAAGATATATACAGGGCTATTATTTCAACCGCCCTGTGCCCCGGGAAGAATTTGAACAAAAATATGTATGTCAGGGTATTGCAAAAAAAAGCCAAACCATGTAATATAATGACAGAGGCTGCACGACTGGCGGAAAGCGGGAAACTGCGGTGGGATGACCCACAGGGAGTGCAGGATAGAATTTAGAAGCCGACCGCCTGGGCACCACTTAGATGTAAATGCTATGTGATGTCCGGGTGGTTCTTTTATTTTACAGGAGGAAAAGAAATGTTATCATTGGAACAGGAATTGAAAAGCAATGCGTATCCCGGTAGAGGAATCGTTATCGGCATGTCTGCAAACGGTAAGTATGCCGTAACCGCTTACTTCATTATGGGAAGAAGCTCCAACAGTCGTAACCGCGTGTTTGTGACGGAGGGCGAGGGCATTCGCACAGAGGCCTATGATCCTTCCAAGCTGGAGGATCCCAGTCTGATTATCTATGCGCCCGTGAGAGTGCTTGGCAACAAGACCATCGTGACCAACGGCGACCAGACCGATACCATCTATGAGGGAATGGACAATCAGCTTACCTTCGAACAGTCCTTGAGAAGCAGGGAGTTTGAGCCCGATGCTCCCAACTATACACCCCGTATCTCCGGTGTGATGCATGTTGAGGGCGGGAAATACAGCTACGCCATGTCCATTTTAAAGAGCAACCACGGAGACGGCTCATCCTGCGTGCGCAATACCTTTGCATATGAGACACCTCTTGCAGGCGAAGGACATTTCATTCACACCTATATGCATGATGGCAATCCTCTTCCCAGCTTTCAGGGTGAGCCTAAGCTTGTGGGAATTCCTGACGATATGAATGCATTTACCGATATGCTTTGGAACAGTCTGAATGAGGATAACAAGGTATCTCTGTTTGTAAGATATATTGACATCGCAACGGGAACATATGAAACCAAGATTATCAATAAGAATCAGGAAGCGTAGTCTTTCGAAACAGAAGGAGAGAAGAAATGAACGAAATAGAATTGAAATATGGATGCAACCCAAATCAGAAGCCTTCCAGGATTTATATGGAGGACGGAAGCGAATTGCCTGTAACCGTGTTAAACGGTAAGCCCGGATATATCAATTTCCTGGATGCTTTCAATGGCTGGCAGCTTGTAAAGGAGCTGAAGGAAGCAACAGGTCTTCCGGCTGCCACCTCCTTTAAGCATGTATCTCCTGCGGGAGCGGCAGTGGGTCTTCCTCTGGAGGAAACTCTGGCAAAAATCTACTGGGTAGATGATCTGGGAGAACTGTCTCCCTTGGCATGTGCCTATGCAAGAGCAAGAGGCGCTGACAGAATGTCTTCCTTTGGTGATTTTATTGCACTGTCAGATGTATGTGATACAGATACTGCCAGATTGATTAAGAGAGAGGTATCAGACGGTGTGATTGCTCCCGGATATACCGAGGAAGCACTTGCGATTCTCAAGGAAAAGAAAAAAGGCGGTTATAACATAATCCAAATCGATGAGAATTATGTTCCTGCTGCAATTGAAAAGAAGCAGGTGTACGGTATTACCTTTGAACAGGGCAGAAATGAACTGGATATCAACGGCAATCTGCTTTCTAATATTGTTACCGACAATAAGGAGATTCCCGAGAGTGCATTGATTGATATGAAGATTGCACTGATTACCCTGAAATATACGCAATCCAATTCTGTATGCTATGTAAAGGATGGACAGGCAATTGGTATTGGCGCAGGACAGCAGTCCCGTATTCACTGTACCAGACTTGCAGGCAGTAAGGCTGACAACTGGTTCCTGCGTCAGTCTCCTCAGGTGATGAACCTGCAATTCGTAGACAGCCTGGGCAGGGCAAACAGGGACAATGCCATTGATGTCTACATGGGAGAGGAATACATGGATGTGTTGGCAGACGGAGTGTGGGAGACCATCTTCAAGGTGAAGCCTCCGGTATTCACCAGAGAAGAAAAGAGAGCATGGCTGGACAAGATGCAGAATGTAACTCTTGGCTCCGATGCGTTCTTCCCCTTTTCCGACAATATTGAGAGAGCATATAAGAGCGGCGTGAAATATATTGCACAGCCCGGTGGCTCCGTTCGGGACGATGCGGTAATAGAATGCGCTAACAAATATGGTATGGCTATGGCGTTTACAGGAATCAGGCTGTTCCATCATTAATTCATAAAGGCAATCCGGCATTCCGTATATAGATGGAGATGCCGGATTTTGTTGTGTAAAAAAATACTTTCAACTAGAAAAAAAGCATAGAATATAGTAGTATATATAGTAAGGTGTGAATTATATTATTAGGTGGAGACGTATAACATGAGATTATCTGATTTGGAGACATATCATCTGATTACAATACAATGTCATGACAATCCCGATGCGGATGCAGTCGGTGCCGGCTACGGGTTGTACCGGTATTTTGCAGACAGGGGCTGCAAGGTTAGCCTGATATATAGTGGACATAATAAAATTGCAAAGACAAATTTGAAAATGATGACAGAGCAGTTAGGTATTCCGATAGAGTACGTATCACCGAGCAGGCAGAGACATATTGAGGGCTTACTGATTACGGTGGATTGTCAGTATGGTGCAGGCAATGTTACGGAATTTGAAGCGGATCAGGTGGCAGTGATCGATCATCATCCTTTGGAAATACAAAATTTAGGGCTGTCCCGGATTCAGGCTAACTTGGGAAGCTGCGCTACTCTTGTGTGGAGTATGCTGAGGGAGGAAAACTATTCTGTTGCCGATGACATCAAATTGGGGACAGCGTTATACTATGGTTTATATATGGATACCAATCAGTTCTCCGAGTTATTCCATCCGTTGGACATGGATATGAGGGATGATGTGACCATCGACAAGAGGCTGATGACCCGTCTGCGCAATGCCAATATTTCGTTGAAGGAGCTGGAAATTGCCGGTATTGCCATGATTCGATACAGCTATAATGATGATTATCGGTTTGCAGTCATAAAATCACAGCCCTGCGATCCCAATTTGTTGGGACTGATCAGTGATTTCCTGTTGCAGGTGGATGTGATCGATACCTGCGTGGTATATAACGAGTTGAATGACGGCTACAAAGTCTCTGTGCGAAGCTGTATCAAAGAGGTAAATGCCAATGAACTGGCAGTATTCCTTACGGAAGGAATCGGCTCCGGAGGCGGACATTATGAGAAGGCAGGAGGCTTCGTCAGCATGAAGCTGTACGAGCAAAAGTATCCCACACTGCATTCAGAAGCCTATTTCAATAATCGGATTACAGAATATTTCGAGAGCTTTACCATTATTTCTGCGAAAGAGATGAAGCTGGATATCTCGGGGATGAAGAAATACATCCGACGCAACACACCGCTTTTTTATGTAAAGGCAACTGATGTGGTGGCCGCCGGTGCCAGTATTTCCGTTCGTGCAAAGGATAGAAGTATAGAAGAAATTGTCAAAGAGGATACCTATTTTACCATAGAAAAGGACGGTATGGTGCATATTGTATCAGAAGACCGTTTCCTGAAATATCACAGACCGGGTCAGGGCGAGGAAATCCAGGCATACTACGACTGCATGGAGTACGAGCCTACGGTCAAGGATTGGACCAATGATAAGCTGTATCGTCTTGTGGATTACGCAAAGCCCTGTATGCCCACGGATGCGTTTTGCATCTATGCAAAGGTATTGGAATCCAGCGTAAAGCTTTTCCCGAAATGGAATGAGGACAAGTATCAGTTGGGAATATTTGGAGATTATCTGGCGGCAAGTGCAGAGGATTTGGAAAATGTGTTTATTGAGCCCGGGGATAAATTTCTTGAGAGATATGAAGAAATATAGACGAAAAAATTCATTTGTGCTAAGATATTGAGAATGGCAGTAGTAGAATTTTAGATGCGAGAGGCAGGAATACCATGAGCGAGATGGAAAATATAGTAACGGAAGAAAAAGCAGAGAAAGAGTCAAAGAATTTTATTGAGCAGATTATTGATAAGGATTTGGCAGAAGGGGTATATGATACGGTTCATACCCGCTTTCCGCCTGAGCCTAACGGATATCTGCATATCGGACATGCCAAGGCAATTTTGGTAAACTATTTGACAGCGCAGAAATACGGCGGGAAGTTTAATATGCGATTTGATGATACCAATCCCACAAAGGAGGATATCGAATTTGTGGAGTCTATTAAAGAGGATGTCAAGTGGCTGGGAGCTGACTGGGAGGATAGATTGTTCTTTGCATCCGATTATTTTGAAGAGATGTACAATGGTGCTGTAAAGCTGATCAAAAAGGGAAAGGCGTATGTGTCTGATTTGACTGCGGAGCAGATTAAGGAATATCGAGGAACCTTCACGGAGCCCGGCAAGGAGGATCCGGGCAGCAGCCGTCCCGTAGAAGAGAATCTGAAGCTGTTTGAAGAGATGAAGGAGGGAAAATATGCCGATGGGGAAAAGGTACTGCGTGCCCGTATCGATATGAGCTCCCCCAATATCAATATGCGTGACCCTGTCATTTATCGTGTGGCGCATATGAGTCACCATAATACAGGCGACAAATGGTGCATTTATCCCATGTATGATTTTGCACATCCCATTGAGGACGCCATTGAGGGAATTACCCATTCTATCTGTACTCTGGAATTTGAGGACCACAGACCCTTGTACGACTGGGTTGTAAGGGAATTGGAATATCCCAATCCTCCCAAGCAGATCGAGCAGGCGAAGATGTATTTGAAGAATGTAGTTACAGGTAAGAGATATATTAAGAAGCTGGTGCAGGAGGGCATCGTAGACGGTTGGGATGATCCGAGACTGGTATCTATTTCAGCGCTGAGACGCCGTGGCTTCACGCCGGAATCCATCAGAAGGTTTGTGGAGATGTGTGGTGTATCCAAGGCTCATTCCGTTGCAGATTATGCAGCATTGGAATACTGCATCCGTGAGGATTTGAAGGCAAAAGCACCTCGTTATATGGCAATTTTGGATCCTGTAAAGCTTATTATCGATAATTATCCCGAAGGGCAGACGGAGCTGCTGGAGGCTGTGAACAATCCGGAAAATGAAGCACTGGGAACCCGTCAGATGCCCTTTGGAAGGGAATTGTATATAGAAAGAGAAGATTTTATGGAGGAGCCTCCTAAGAAATACTTCCGTATGTTCCCCGGC
>CAYOHU010000062.1:0-8278 GCA_964403845.1 uncultured Acetatifactor sp. | reverse complement strand
GTTGAATGCAATCCGTTGCCTGAAAACTAATTATTAGCAAAAAAGAACAAAAAAACGTTTTTGATTTGTGAAAGAGAGATATTGCATTTGCGGTATCTCTCTTTTATACTTAATTAGTATGTAATTTTGTATCACTTATGAATGCATAAAGGAGCTTTTTTAAGGAATGAAACGTAGATTTTTGACAGTAATACTTGCGGTGGGCGTGCTGCTCACTATCACAGGGTGCGGACAGCAGACAGTGGAAGTGCCGCAGGATATCCTGATCCAGGAGGACGAGGAAGAAGCCTATCCTACCACAACTGTTGAACCGGGAGATGTGGTGAAGAATATTACCATCCGGTGTCAGTACTTATCCACAGATAAGCAGGAGCTTTCATTTCCTGTGAACGGAAAACTGATTGAACGTGTCGAGGTGAAATTGGGAGATTATGTCAGTGCCGGGAAGCTTCTGGCCGCTTTGGATATACAGGATCTGGAGGAACAGATTGAGGAGCTGGAATATCAGGTCGAGACGCAGGAACTGAGGATAAAGCAAACCGAGGAAATGAAGGCCTTTGATCTGGACAGTGCAGAGGTTATGTTCGGATACACCTACCAGACCCGGAAGGACAGGGAGGATTTGGAGAATAAGAAAGCGGGCATCGAAGAGCAGTACAAGACGACTCTGGAGGATATGTCGGATCAGCTTACACTTCTGAAACAGCGTTTGCAGCAAGCCCGGGAGGAATGGGATGCGGGACAGCTGATCGCGGATATTACAGGGGAGATTACCTTCATTGATGCCGGGATGCAGGATACCTACAGCGTGAAGGATAGAGTCGTGGTAACAGTCAGCAATCTGGATGAATGCTATTTTATCACGGACACTACGGACTACTCAGATTTTTTTCACGAAGGTGAGAGCTTTGAAATAATGTACAGAATCTCCGGTGATCCATATACCTGTGAGGCTGTTCCGGCACATATGGATAGCTGGGAGGAGATGGGACAGATGTATTTTAAACCCCTGGAAGAAGAAATCATTCCCAGCAAGACGAACGGAACAATCACCATGGAGCTGGATCGGAGAGAGCAGGTGCTGAGTGTGCCGAAGTTGGCAATCCATGAGTCCGATCAGGGACCGTTTGTTTATCTGGTTGAGGATGGTCTTTTGGAAATGCGATATGTAACCATAGGTCTGGAGGGAGATACTCTTGTGGAGATCACAGAAGGACTGAAACAGGGTGAAGTAGTGGCTTTGAAGAAATAAGGTTTAGGTGGATTGACAAGATGAAGACGGTAAAATGGTTAGGAATACTTTTATTATGTACAGCAGTACTTGGTGGCTGTGCAGACGAGACGACCCGGGACGTCATTATAGAGATACAGGAATCCGCGTTGAGTGCGCCTCAGAAAACAGCGGCTGTAAGAGGTGCAATCTGTGATTCTCTCTATTATGATGCACAGGTTGGTCCGAAGGTGGAACAGTTGACCTTCCCGGAGGAAGGCATGTTCGGAGAATTTTATGTACAGCTGGGAGATGAGGTGAAGGAGGGGGATATCCTCGCTGCTCCTGTGTTGGAAAGTATTGAGAAAGCAATAGAGAATAAAGAGAAGGACATAAAAAGCACTGTCAGAACCTATGATTATCGGAAGGCTACTCTGGAAAACAGCCTTGAAAAGGCAAAGCTGGAGCTGGAAAATGTATATGCTAAATTAGAGGTGATGGAGCATCCATCAGAAGAATATACGAAGACCTGTACGCAGGCCGGTGAGTTTGATGAACAGTGTCGGAGACTTAAACTGCAATTAAAGCAGCTTAAGGAGACCTATGAGCATGAGCTGCCCTATCATCAGAAGAAGCTGAAGGAGCTTCAGACAGAACGGGAGGCGAATTTGATCAGAGCCCCCTTTGACGGAACGATTATCGCGTTGGCGGAGGTTGAGTACGGAAACCGTCTTGATTCGAATCAGGATTATGTGGCAGTGGCAGATACTTCGGTGGAGTATGCCAGATGCTCCAATATCAGTATCACTCTCTTGAATGAGGTGGAAAGGATTCTGTTTTGGAAGGATGGCAAGGAGTATGAGGCTGTTTCTGTTCCTATGGATCATGAGTATTATCTGAAAACAAAAAACAATGGGGAAGATGCTTACTCTGAGTTTGTGATTTCTGACCCCAATGGCGAAATCAATATCGGTGATTTTGGCAAGATGGTGCTGGTCGAGGAGGAGAAGGAGGATGCACTTCTGATTCCGGAAAACACTCTGCAATTCTTTGGCGGGAAATATTATGTGTACAAGGATGTGGATGGTAAGCTCGAGAGAGTGGAGGTTGAGATTGGAATCCGGGATGGCATTAGCGTAGAGATTATAGAAGGTCTGGAGGAAGGAGATGTGGTTTATGTACAGGAGTAAGAGAACAGCTGCCATGTTATTGGGCCTTGTCATGACGATATCCCTTTCAGGCTGTGATGCGCAAAATCTGTTTACGGATGCCGGCAGCGGAAAACAGCAGGAAATTCCTAAGGAAGAGTATCTGATGACAGAAGTCCTTGAGGAACAGCAGGACCAAACGATGGAGAACATGTATAATGTGCTTACACTCACCAAGGGCAACTTTGAAGAGGAAGCCATGAAACAGATTTTGAAACAAAGCTATATCAATGTCCCCACGGTGCGGTTTGATCTGGACGGCATCAAGGCAACCTTCGGGGAATATGTCGCGGAGTATTATCAGTATGTGAAAGAGGGAGATGTGATTGCCACGGTTTATACCTCTGTAGATGAAATTGCGTTAGAAGAGGCAAAAATGAAATTGCAGCGCCTTGAGGAACGCTATCAGACGGCTAAAGAGCGGGTGAATGAGGATCTACAGAAGATTTCTGAGGATAAGCATTTTGCGTATGATGATCATAAGAGTCAGCTTTTGGATATCGATTACAGGCAGAGACAGCTGGATTGGGAACGTGAAAAGGAAGATTATGAGACCAAGATTGCAGATGCCAAAGAGGAGCTGCAGAAGCTGAATCAGGTGGGCTCTGTCTATGAGGTGAAGGCACCTATGGACGGTTATGTATCCTACAGCCGGAAGCATTCTGCAGGAAAAGAAATGAAGGAAGGCGATTATATCTGCCATATCATGAACAGCAATGTAATTTATGCAACAACAGATTCTCCCGCGAATCAGTTCCATTATGGTATGACAGTTGTATTTGATAATACCAATGGTCTTACGCCGGGCATCGTGGTGAGCGGAGGAAGCTGGGCACTGCATGGAAATCTTGACACGAGAAGGACGATATTCCGGTTAGCCTTTGAACAGGATGTATCAGAGCTTGACAGCACCGGACTCAATAACCTTGTGCTGAAGGGAAATCTGAAGGAAATGAAAAATGTGATTATGATTCCCAAGAAGGCAGTAACGGTTGAGGAGAATGAATATTTTGTCACTGTGCTGGAGGAGGACGGAAGCCTGCTGAAGACGGAATTTATTCCGGGCGGAAGCAATGTGGAGAATTATTGGGTGCTTAAGGGTCTGACAGAAGGCATGAAGATCGTATATCATTAATCGGGAAGGAAGCAAATAGCGATATGTTTTCTTTAATGTTACATAAATTATTGCATAAAAAATGGATGGTTCTTTGTCTGCTGATCGGAAATATTCTTTTGATTTCCGTAGCGTCAAGCTATCCGCTGTATCGTGTATCTTCTTTCCAGAAGATGCTGACAGATGAATTCGACAACTACAAAGAGGAAAAAAACAAATGGCCCGCAATGTTCAGTGTGGATTACAGCTCCTTAAAGGATGGCAGTAAAGCGAGTCTGTCAACGATGGAGGAGACAACCTTCAAGGCGGTAGAACGGCTGAATGTGGATGTGCTGGAAACCGTGGTCAGCTATCAGCTGGGCTATCAGAGAGCTAAGCCATCCGTTGTGAGAGATGATGTAAAGGGAAAGCGCCTGACTCTGGCAACCATACTGGGAATGAAGGATCATGTGGAGATCGTCTACGGAAGGTATCCGGCTGAGCAGCCGGACGAAGACGGCTTTCTGGAAATCATGGTCAGCGATGAGGCCATGATCGAACAGGATATCCTGCTGGAGGATGAATATACCTTTGATTTATGGAAGACCAAGGAGGGGGAACCGCTGAGGCTTAAGGTGGTTGGTGTGTTCCGACCTCTGGACGAAGCTGATCTTTTCTGGGAACCGGTGCAGTCGGAGCTTGCAAAGCTGGTATACACATCGGAGGAGGCTTTCACCGGCTCCTTTTTCGGAAAGGATATTGAGAATAAGTACTCCCTGTACGGCGACTGGTATTTTCTGTGGGATTATGAGTCGTTAGACATTTCAGAGGTTAGTGGACTGGTCCGTGTGATGGAAAGCCTGGATAAGTCGGTGATTCTGAAAAACAGGTTCCGCGACAGCGGATATATGCAGATTCTTGAGGAGTACAGCAGTAAGGCAAGGAGGATTGAGGCCACACTGTTAATTTTACAGGTGCCGGTACTTTTACTTTTGTGTGCTTTTCTTTATATGATCGCAGGGCAGATGCTGCAGATGGAGCGGAATGAGATTTCCCTGATGCGCTCCAGAGGTGCTTCCAAACGGCAGGTGTTTTTGTTGTATCTGATGCAGAGCTTTTTCCTGAGTGGAGTGTCTCTGCTGGGAGGAATACCGTTAGGAGCAGTATTCTGTAAGCTGTTGGGTGCGTCCACGGCATTTCTGGAGTTTTCTGCTACCAGAAGTCTGACAGTCCGGTTCACCGCTGATGTGATTCCGTATGCGGCAGGTGCTGTTCTGCTGTCGGTTGTCATGACCACCATACCCGTGCTTTCTTACAGTGGACTTTCCATTGTCAAGTTAAAGCAGAGCCGTTCCAGACAGAAGAAATCCTTGTGGAAGAAATTGTATCTGGATATTATTCTTCTGGCAATATCCTTATATGGTTTTTACTCCTTCAAGCGTTCTGCCGGTCAGATGGTGGCGGATGTATTGGCCGGGAAATCGCTGGATCCCTTATTGTACATCAGCTTCTCACTGTTTATTCTCGGAGCAGGTCTGTTTTGCGCGAGAATACAGCCTATTTTGTTAAAGGTAACCTTTGCACTGTTTAAAAACCATATGAAGCCCTCCAGCTATGCTTCTGTGCTGAGTACGATCCGAACCGGTGCCAAGCAGGAATTCATTATCCTGTTCCTGATTCTGACTGTGTCCATCGGTATTTCCGATACCACGATTGCAAGGACGATTGTGTTGAACGCGGTGAATAATACCAGACATCTTGTGGGAGCGGATATCGTTCTGAAGGAAAAATGGGAAAACAATCGGGATTTGTTGTACCGTGACTCCTCCCTGAGGCTGACTTATTCGGAGCCGGACTTCAATAAATACAATACCGTTCCGGGGGCGGAGGCAGCGACTCCGGTTCTGATCGATACCGGTGCACATTCCGGCAGTCTTGGGGTTACGGTAATGGGAATCAAGGCTCAGGGCTTCTATGATGTGACGGTGATGGATGAGGATTTGCTTCCCTATTCCTACGCAGAGTATTTAAATGTGTTGTCTGCGGATACTCAGGCTGTGATAGTATCAGAAAACTTTATGATCAAGCAGGGGTACAAGCTGGGGGATGTTATTTCCTTTGAAAATTCCGATGGTGCCAAGGCATCGGGAATGATTTATGGTTTCTTTAATTACTGGCCCACCTATGAATCAATCGTTTACGTAACCAATGAAGACGGAGGCGTTGACGCCACAGACCAATATATGATTGTAGCAAATATGTCCTATCTGAAGGATGCGTGGGGAGCATATCCCTATGAAGTATGGATGGACGTGAATGATGCCGGGGAAGGCTTCTATGGCTGGCTTGAGGAGCAGAGATTCCTGAGACTGACCAAGCTTAATGACATGACAGAGGAAGAAGCTGCGATTATTCAGGATACTATGTTTCAGGGTACCAATGGTATCCTGTCCATGAGCTTTATTGTCATTCTTCTGCTTTGCTGTGTGGGTTATCTGATTTACTGGATCATGTCTATTCGCTCCAGAGAGCTGCTGTTTGGTGTGCTCCGTGCAATGGGTATGCGAAAGAGGGAGATTACCTGGATGCTGGTGGTTGAACAGATATGCTCCGGTCTGTATGCAATCGTGGCGGGCGGTCTGATCGGAGTATTGGCTTCGCAGATGTTCGTGCCGATGATTCAGCAGGCATACGCAGCATCTGAGCAGATACTGCCGCTGAAGATGATCACCCGAACCGGTGATATGGTACAGCTGTTTGCGGTAATCGGAGTGATGCTTTGCGTCTGCCTTGTGATTTTGGGAAGAATTATCTCCAAAATGAACATCAGTAGTGCATTGAAGTTAGGAGAGGACTAGACTATGAGTGAAGCGATATTAAAAGCAGTTGGCGTAACCAGAAGGTTCCCTGTGGCGGGAACAGATGACTTTGTGGCAGTTGACAAGGTCTCTCTGGAGATTCCCAAGGGTTGCCTGGCGATTCTAAGGGGACGTTCCGGTTCCGGTAAAACCACCTTGATGAATATGTTGGGCGCTTTGGATCTGCCCTCTGACGGTGAAATCTTCTTTTGTGGTGAGGATATCACGAAATGGTCCGAAGCAAAGAGAGAGAAGCTGCGCAGGGAAAAAATAGGCTTTGTATTTCAGTCTGTTTCTCTGATTCCCATGATGACAGCCTATGAAAACGTGGAGTTCGCCCTGCGGATGGCGGGCGTTAAGAACGGACGTAAGGAGCGTGTGGAGCAGTGCCTGAAAATGGTGGGGCTCGGCAGCAGAATGCATCACATGCCTCAGGAAATGTCCGGAGGTGAGCAGCAGAGAGTTGCCATTGCGAGGGCACTGGCGCACAGACCGGGAATCATCTTTGCAGATGAGCCCACTGCTGAGCTGGATTCTACTACAGCGGTGAATGTTATGAGCCTGTTTAAGGAGATGGTAGAGAAGGAGCAGGTTACCATTATTATGACGACCCATGATACCTCATTGATGGGTGCCGGAGACGTGGTATATGAACTGGAGGACGGAAAGCTGATATGAGTGATGCAATAATCTTAGCAGATAATCTGGTTAAAATATATAAGTCCACAGATATTGAAGTCGTTGCGTTACAGGGGTTGGATCTGAGTGTGGAGCAGGGAGAAATGATGGCAATCATCGGCAGCAGCGGAAGCGGCAAATCCACATTCTTAAATATGCTCGGTGGTCTTGACCGCCCCAGTGCCGGAAAGCTTTATGTGGATGGGCGGAATCTCTTCTCCATGACGGAGAAGGAGCTGGTGGAATATAAGCGTTCTACAGTGGGCTTTGTGTGGCAGAACAACGGAAGAAATCTTCTGCCCTATCTGACAGCCTATGAGAATATTATGATGCCCATGGAGCTCAACAGCTGTAAGGAACGCAGGGAAAAAGCGGATATGCTTCTGGATATGGTGGGTCTTTCCAGCAAAAAGAACAATCGCATGCAGGAAATGTCCGGTGGAGAACAGCAAAGAATAGCCATAGCCATTGCGCTTGCCAATTCACCCAAGGTTCTTTTGGCAGATGAGCCCACGGGCTCCGTGGATACCAAGACCTCTAACTATATCTTTGATATATTCAGAAGATTGAATCAGGAGCTGGGTATCACGATCGTAATTGTCACCCATGATGTTTCACTTTCTAAGAAGGTACAGCGTGTGGCGGCAATCAGAGACGGCAAAATCAGCAGTGAGCGTATCCTGAAGGAGGATTTTGCAGAGCGTGTGAGCAATCGCGATAAGGCAGTGGACTGGCATGAGGCGGAGACTCAGGATGAGTTTGCAATTTTGGACAAAGCCGGCAGAATTCAGCTGCCCAAGGAAATGCTGGATGAGATGAAGCTGACAGATAATAAGGTGCGTCTTGTTGTAGAGGGCGGAAGGATTATTCTGGAGAATCCCGGTGAAAAAGAAAATGGCACAGGACTAAAAAAATGATACCTTTGAAAAAAAAGGTTCATTTGAAAGAGAAGGTGTTTCTTTTATCATAAAACCAGAATAGTGGGTTGCACGTAAGAAACGGGATAACAGCTTCAAATCGTATGGAGGATGAATATGCGACAAATTACATTTCTTGATAAAAACGGGACGTTTAGATTGGAGCAGGCTCAGAAGTACGGCTATCTGTATTTTCCTCTTGCAGGCGGCAAGGGGCTGAAAAGTGCAATAACTCCGGAGCTTGGCGGAGACGCTAAGCTGGATCAGAATCACTTTTTACTGCAGCCTGTCAGTGCGGAAGAATTACATAATAT
>CAYOHU010000061.1:0-8365 GCA_964403845.1 uncultured Acetatifactor sp. | reverse complement strand
CTTGTCATCCCCTCCACATTAATCATGTTGAGAGCAGGCTTCACCGGCTCCCGATAACATTCCGCATAATGCTGCAGCCTCGAAAAACAATTACTCTCCTGCGCATTCACAAAGTGCGGAATCAGATTGGGATGCAGCTTCTGCTGTGCAAGCACCAGTTCCTTTTCATTTTCTATATAAAATTTACTGTTATGATATTCATACCCATCCGCCGGAACAGCCGTGTATGAATACAAGAACTTCTTCTCCTTCGCCAGATTTCGTGCTGCCAAAGCCGCCACCGAAGAAGAATCCAATCCTCCGCTGAGCATAATTCCAATCTCGCCCCTTGCGCGAAGCAAGCTCTTCACTGCACTGTCAAAGACGGAGAGAAAGTACTGCTTGTACTCCTCATCCTTCATTCGGGGTAATTTGGGTGCGTCCCGCAAGGGATTCCAATAGGTACACTTTTCCACCCTGCCAGATGCAAGCCCAATCCGAACATACTGTCCCGGTTCTACATGATAGATTTTCTCATAAACAGTTCGTCCGGGCAATTTAAAGGTATCCGCAGTGCAATCCGTATAGGCTGCCGCGATCCACTCCCTGCTCAGAGCAGTTTTTCTCTTCCCAAGAAACGCCAACAGGGGCTGATAAACCGTTGCAAAGCAGATTTCTTCTTCATCGCTGTAATAGGCAAGGTATCTTTGTGCCAAATGATCCGCATACAAGAGTACCTGTCCGGTCATCTGCTCATAAATCACAAAGGCGAAGGAGCCTCTGAGCCTTTCTACGAAGCCCTCTCCCCACTTCCGATATGCCCGATAGGCCAGCATGGCATCTCCGCACCGTTCCATTTCCTCCGCGGCATCCTCAGTTCTTCCTGTCACCAGAGCCTGTATCAGTTCACTCCGATTATAAAGATAACAGTCCGCCGCAAAATAAGTATGGGTTGCCTCATCATAGTACGGTGAGATATCATGTTCTGCTTCCTTCGTAAAATACTGATGCCCACATGCAAAATATACCTTCTCCCGAAGCAGGCTATCGTACCTGTCAATTTTAAATTCCTGCATGCTGTCCTGCATTCGGCAAACTGCTTTTTCAGAGAGCTGCCTCTCCCTGCTGATCACGCCCCATATAGCAGCCATTTCCTTCTTCCCCCATTTTCTTATTTTATATCAGTCCGATAATCTGATTACAGATTTCCTCCACTGTATCCTTCCCCTCAGGTCTGCGGATAGAGTATACCTCGACCTTTCCGGCGATTTCCAGACATCTGTGCTTTTCCTCTCCCGGAAATCCCAATGCCAGGTATGCATCCAGTAAAAAGAGATTCCGCATGATTCCGTTCCATTTCTCAAGCCCCTTCAGTTTTTCTATCACCAGCTCCTGCCCTTCATACCGGCTGATCAAAAAAATCGCAGACAGCTTCTTCGGTTCCTCACAAAACTGCTCTACATTGACATAGGCAAACTTATCCTTCTTTTCATCCACATAAAATAATTGCTCTGCTTCCATGCTCTCCGCTACATCTCTGCACACCTTCTGCTGTGGAAAGGCAGGCTGTATCAGCATGTCCTTGTTCACGTCAACCATGGCAATATCATCTGCCAGGTAGCGATAGCCCTTTTGAAGTAACGAAAGAGTAAGTGTAGATTTCCCTGCTCCGCTTCCTCCGGAAATCAATACGGCACGATTTTTCATTTCCAGCGCACTGCAATGAATTGCAGAAACGCCTCTCTGTTGGAATAAAAAGGCTATGCACCATCCCAGTACAAAGGATGCAAGCTGTTCTTCCGTTACTTGTTCTTCAGGCTGTACCATAATTTCCGTTCCGTTGCTGATAATAAAATGCCCAAGCTCATTCCAAAACCATGCTCTGCTCCGAGACATGGAGCTTTTACTTCCCTCCCTCGCATATTGAGCGATATCCGCCGGGATCTCACCTCTATGCACTGTCACATCCACTGCATTCCCGGGATACTGCTCCAGCTGATACAGCTTAATTTCAGACTGTATTCCCAATCCATAAATGTAATAGCTATACATAACTTTCCTCTACTTCTATCAATTTTGTAACATTTCTTTACAAATTCCAACTCTATTGCTATTATAGCATTGTAGATATGAAATATCAATTTCAAACAACCAATAAAAGGAGAGTGTAGCTATGAAAACATGGGAAAACGCAGCATTAGTAGAACTTGATATCAACGCAACCGCAGAGGGCGGACGTAACATTGAGCAGATTGACAACATTTACACCGACAGAACCACCGGTGATGCATATGCTTCCTTCGCAAGCGGCGGAAATGCAGGCGGCGATCAGATTACCGTAATCAAATAAGTTCAGAGATTTAAAAGCGAGGCAGCTGCCTCGCTTTTTTGTTTATAATACTATGGTTTCCTTAAATTGGCCTCTATGTATAGAACTTATCCACAACCGCATAGCCGTCCGCTACACCGTTTCCGCCGGTAACATACATCCGACCGCAGCGCAGCCACGCATGGGCGACCATTTTTCCCTCGTCCATTTTGCACCCCAGATACATGGTAGAATGAATATGCTTTCTCTTAAGCAGCCTCTGCGCAGTCAGCGCACGCACCAGACACTTACTCTCCCAGGAGGTCTTGGTACAGATGCGGTTCACTATGCGGGATACACTTGCCGCATACTTGTAAATCGCCTTTTCCTCCTCCTCGGGTGACTCCCTGTTCTCCTCACCCCAATACTTTTTCAGATATTTGGGCTTGATTGCCAGAATTTCTATCCGAAATATTGCAGAAAAGAAATAGGATAACAGCGTTTCTGTCTTAAATTTGTTGTCAGTTATAAAATGAAATAAATTAGCCTTCATACTACTCCCAATCAAAACCTCTATTTAAAACGCAGCTGCATCTTGTGATAGATGTTCTGATTTATCTTTATATTTTCCTGTTCAATCTCTTTAATCATCTTGCGCTTGTAGGTTCCCTTTTTCAAGATAATTCCTCGGAATCCCCTAATCAGCCATGCGCAGGGTAAGAGAAAACGATAATCCTCAAGCCATGGATAATATTCTGCCATATAATGTAACGGCGGAAACCAGTACCACATCTTCAGCTGCAGACGACTGACCTCCTTATCCTTCATCTTCTCTTCACAAAATTTATTCCAGATGCCATTCTCATCCTTACCATAGATTCCGCTGTCCAGCATATATGCAAATAGCTGGTCATAGAACTCCTCTCCTTCGTCTCCGTTTAACCAAATATCCGCCAGCTTCTCCATATGCATGGTATACTCGTACAGTCCAAGCTCCTTTAATTCCCGGTCCACATACAACCGATCCATCTCTTTTCCGAATTTCGTGAGATAGATATAAATATCAAGCAAATTTCGGATACCACAGCCCATTGTATAGAAATGCTTAGCCATATGGGCAATCATATAGATGTAAAAATCTTCTGTATTGAAATCGTATACATAAGAATATCCGTCTCTGAGCACCGCCCTCGACAAATTTTGAAAGTACTCATACTGGGTAAAATCCACTGTTTTGTCATACATTGCCCGATGTACTTCAACTACCATAAAAGGCTTCTTATGGTAAATATCGTGATGCTTGATTGCCTGAGAAAGCTCATATTCCATCTCCGCAAGCTCTGCCGCTGCCTTTTCCATGCAATCATGCCTGACAAGGATATCGATATCGCTCATCTCACGCATTTCAGGCGTGGGATAAAGAAACTTCATTCTGGCTCCCTTCATGGGCTGGCAGGCAATCTGCTTTTCCTCAAAACGCTGCTCTATTTTCTTTAGCTCCGCCACCTGCACACCGGTACGCATCACACTGTGCATGATTCTGTTGCGTAAGGTTGATTTCCACTCCTCCGGCAGATTGTCCGTACGAATCAGTGCCCCCAGGAGCAGATAATCCATATGATTCTTTCCGGAAAGCCTGACCACTTCCTCCACCGAAATCTCTTCCGGTATCGGTTGCGGCTTTCTGTTTTCCAATTGCGCTTTTACAAGCTCTCCCAAATACTCCCTTAACAATATTCCATCGGTCATCTCTATTCCTCCCCAAACCATTGCTCATATGCAGCGTACAGTGCAATCGCTATCATTCCCGCCTTCAGGGAACAGCATAATTTAAAATGCCCCACCTCAAGCACACAATACATAACATAGTAGCACATCGTAGCAACTATTATTGCCATAAGAATAATTACACCATTTAATCTTTTATAAAGGACATGGCAATCGTCCTCATCATACCCGATTCTGTCTGCTAATTTACCCGTTAATATCTTTATAGGGATTTTAATGAACATCATCAATACAAACGTGACACATCCCGCCAAAAAAGCAATTGCAATATTCATAGATTTACCTTCTCATACCATATGTGATTTGATCCCAAAATGCATATCCTGCCAATGCAAAAACACCACTCATCACCGCACTCCCCACCGAAAAATCAATCATCGGAGACACAAACGAAGCCAGGGCAAACAAGAGAAACGCCAACAGCATTGTCAAAAACAGGAGTATCATATTCGCTCTCTTAAGGTATAACGTACGCTTACTCTCCAATTCCGGCTTTCCCGTAAGCTTCTCATCCACGCGTTTCTCATTTTTCTGCTTTATGGGCTTCTTTATATAATACATTGTGAATATGGTTATCACAGCAACCAACGCTGCATGTATATCATAGATATGTGATTTTGCATAACTTAAAAATATACGCATTCTGCTTCTCCTCTCAGATTGCTATATATTAGGACAGATATCGAATACACATTAGTCCCTCGAGAACAAATCTCTGGTGTACACTTTGTCCTGTACATCATCCAATACGTCGGAGTAACGGTTCGCCACGATGACATCCACATTGGTCTTAAACTCCTCGATATCTTTACAAACCCTGCTGCCAAAGAATTCTTCCTCTGCAAGAGTAGGCTCATAAATCACAACCTCAGCCCCCTTTGCTTTCAGTCTCTTCATGACACCCTGAATGCTGGATTGTCTGAAATTATCAGAACCGGCCTTCATAATCAGACGATAAATACCTATGGTCACCTTCCTGCCGGACACACCTCCGCGACCGCCATCTCCTTCATAATATCCCGCTTTTTCCAAAATCCGGTCTGCAATAAAATCCTTTCTTGTTGAGTTGGATGCCACAATCGCTTCAATCAGATTCTCAGGCACATCCTGATAATTTGCAAGCAGCTGCTTGGTATCCTTAGGCAGACAATAGCCACCATAGCCAAAGGAAGGGTTGTTGTAGTGATCTCCGATTCTCGGGTCAAGACTTACCCCTGCAATAATATCTTTGGTATTCAAGCCTCTCATCTCTGCATAGGTGTCCAGCTCATTAAAGTAACTGACACGGAGCGCAAGATAAGTATTAGCAAACAGCTTTACTGCCTCAGCCTCAGTAGGCTCCATTATCAGCTTCGCAATATTCTCTTTGATAGCTGCTTCCTCTAAAAGGCTTGCAAATTTCTCAGCCTTTTCCACCAGCTCCGGCTTATCCTTATGTACGCCCACAATAATACGGGAAGGATGCAAATTGTCGTACAAAGCATGCCCTTCGCGCAAAAACTCCGGTGAAAATAAGATTCGGTCTGTGTTGAATTTCTTCCGCATCCTCTCCGTAAATCCCACCGGCACAGTACTCTTCACTACCATCATTGCATTGTCACTGGTCTCAAGAACGTCCTGAATTACGGATTCCACAGAGCCGGTATTGAAATAATTCAATTTGGTATCGTAATTAGTCGGAGTAGAAATAATAACATAATCCATGTCCTTGTAAATACTGCGGCCATCCAGCGTCGGAGTCAGATTCAGCTCCTTCTGCGTCAGATACTCTTCAATCTCTTTATCCACAATGGGAGATTTCTTGTTGCGGATCATTTCCACCTTCTCCGGAACTACATCCACTGCATACACTTCATTCTTCTGTGCCAGAAGAATGGCATTTGATAAACCTACATACCCTGTTCCTACTACTGCGATTCTCATGGGTTTCCTCCTTTATTTCCTTTTAGCACTTTTCCACATATCATAAGGGAATGTTTCCAGCAACTTTTCCCTCATCGCATTCAACTCGGGAAGAGGCATCGGCTGCATTCCAATTGCCTCCCCAACCGAGTATGCTATCCTTATATTTTTTCTGTTTGTTGAATAATACCAATCATAAAACTTCAAAATTTCGCTATCCATATTCTCCTGCAAAAAGACCGCAGGAACACCATAGCTTTCCGCCAAAATAATACCATGCAGAGAAGAAGAAATTACTTTTCCTGAGCTACAAATTTCATCGATAAATGCTTTGTAATTATCCGTTCTGATATCAAGTGCTGCCACCCCATCCGGCAGAGCCTCGTCTGCCATAGAAAAATGGCGAATGACTGATATTTTATTTTCAGCATTATAAGTATATGGAGAAGAATAAATCAAAGGCATTAATATTGCGGGATCTCCATAAACCTCCGGACAGGCATATCCAACCCCCCCCAATATTGCTCGCGTAACCGGTCCACGTACTGCTCGAATGTCTAATTTTCTTATGCATCTATATTTACTGAGTCCTCTTATGCTGTCAAAACGGTGAATCCCGCTCCCCCAAACAACTGCATTAAACGGAAACGGACCCATACCCAAAACGGAACCAACCGTTAAAATATGCTTCGTACTCTTTACTTTGGCAGACGCATTTATGTTTTCCCGCTTCAACATCCAGTCATATACAACCCATGCCAGCGTATCTCCAAGATTTATTGCTTCTTTCCAATATTCCAAATTTACCACGCCTCGAATCGCTTTTTTACCGGACAAAATGCGCTGGTTACGAAACAATATGTAATATAAGCTTCTAAGCATAACAGACTCCTTCTTAATATTCTTCCCTTAAGCCTTCTTTAAAAAACGATTTACAATACTTTTCAACCGTGAGAATTCTTCCGTTCGTGAATAGACTGCGAAAAGGATAATGTTTGATATGCAGACACAAACGACGCCCTCCACCACCAAGGACAACAAGCCATTGTCCGGAATCAAATAGCAAACGCCATATGCAATCACACATGACATCAACGCAAGCAAAAAATGCTTTACTAATCTAAAAATATATTCTTTTCTATGTCCGGGATGAAACAACTCCGAAAACAGATTTTGTATCAGCCAAGGCATTCCTACCAATACCGTAGATAAAACAGTCGACAATAACACACCGTATATCCCAATAATATTAACAAGCATCAGGTTCATCAGCAAATTAGTCAAAGCCGTAACCAAGGGTCTGAATTTGTCCTTTCTCCACATTCCTGCAGCATCTTTATAAGTGTTCAGTAGCTGATTTATCTCGTATACAAAAAAATAGAGACAAAAACAAACAACACACCCCATACTCAGGAGCTTATCCTTCCCCATCCATACAACCATAAACGGCTGCATCAGACACACCAGGCAAGTAACTGCCATTGTCGAAATCCATCCATTCAAAAGTGTAAATACTTTTAAATCTTTGTAATTTTTTTCTTCGGTCTCAACTATGATACTATTACCGATACCTGCCATACAAGATAAATATATGGCTGTCAGTAATCCCGTTACAGACGTAATGATATAAAAATAGTTTTGATAAATTGCCAAAATAGTCAAGCCTAAAAAGGCGGAAATGACAATTGTATCAGCAGATGTAATAACAACAGTACCCAGTTTGGCAGTAAATAAATCCTTAATACTCTGATTGATCTGAGCGACTTTTTCCTTCGCCAATCTTCCCTTCGGAGCATACTTCGGATATATCTTGGTTGCGCAAAAGGCAATTAATATATTTTCTGCAATCTGAGCAAATAAAATCGTCAAAACATAATAATAATAATTCTTTAGAACAAACAACGCAAACAACTGCAATAAATACTTAAGCGTGTCCATTCCGATAGAAATCTTGCTGATCACATCTGAGCGTTGGTGCGCTGCCAATAACGTGTTTTTATACGCGAACAGCCAATACGACAGAACCGTACACCCCAAATGCATGAAATAAAGTGTGGTAACACTGATTCCATATGGAACATCTCCCTTGATCAACTGGGGTAAAAAGGGTGTCAGACACACACCAACCACCAAAACTACCAGACCTATGACCCGATAATAAATTTTATACAAACGCATAAGTGCACATATTGTAGCATCATCATCTTCGGCTATAGGCTTATACATGGAGTATCCCATAGCTGATCCAACTCCCAATTCAGCCAGATTCAACACCTGTATGATAGAAGTAAATAAGGAATTCAAGCCTAAAAACTCAATTCCGATCGTATAAATAAATACCGTTCTCATCAGAAACGGTGCTACTATTCGATATATCTTTAATAACAT
>CAYOHU010000060.1:0-8501 GCA_964403845.1 uncultured Acetatifactor sp. | reverse complement strand
TCCTTAGAAGAGGTTGTTGGACAGGAGCATATCATCGGCAAGGATAAGCTGCTTTATCGTGCAATCAAGGCAGATAAAATCAGTTCGGTCATTTTTTACGGTCCGCCCGGAACCGGAAAGACTACTCTTGCCAAGGTGATTGCAAACACGACCAGTGCGGAGTTCACGCAGATTAATGCAACTGTAGCAGGTAAGAAGGATATGGAGGATGTTGTGGCGAAAGCCAAGGAGCTGCAGGGAATGTATGGAAAGCGCACGATACTGTTTATCGATGAGATTCACCGGTTCAATAAAAGCCAGCAGGATTATCTGCTCCCCTTTGTGGAGGATGGCACGATTATTCTTATTGGTGCGACCACGGAGAATCCTTATTTTGAAGTGAACGGAGCGTTGATTTCCCGCTCCATTATCTTTGAATTGAAGCCGATTCCCGAAGAAGCAATTAAGGAGCTGATTAAGAATGCGGTGTATGACACTGACCGGGGAATGGGGTCTTATGACGCTGTGATTGACGAGGATGCGTTGGAATTTCTGGCAGATATTTCCGGCGGAGATGCCAGACATGCTCTGAATGCGGTGGAGCTGGGAATTATGACGACCAATCGGGGTGAGGATGGCAGGATACATATCACACTGGATGTGGCTCAGGAGTGTATTCAGAAGCGTGCGGTTCGATACGATAAGAACGGCGATAATCATTACGACACCATCTCTGCCTTTATTAAGAGTATGAGAGGCTCAGATCCGGATGCAGCAGTTTATTATCTGGCAAGAATGCTGTATGCGGGAGAGAGCGTTGCCTTTATCGCCAGGAGAATCATGATTTGTGCCTCAGAGGATGTGGGAAATGCGGACCCCAATGCGATTGTTGTTGCAACCAATGCCTCCTTGGCAGTGGAGAGAATCGGTATGCCGGAGGCACAGATTATTCTGGCGCAGGCTGCAACCTATGTTGCCTGTGCACCCAAGAGCAATGCAAGCAACAATGCGATATTTGCAGCAATGGAAGAGGTGGAGAGGACAGGGAATCTGCCGATTCCCCCACATTTGCAGGATGCACATTATAAAGGAGCAGCGAAATTGGGACACGGTACCGGATATAAATATGCACATAATTACCCCAACCATTACGTGGAACAGCAATATCTTCCTTACGAGTTAAGCGGCAAGGAATTCTACACTCCCACGGGAAATGGCTATGAGGTCAGGATAAGAGAACATATGGCGCGTATTCGCCGGGAGGCGAAGGAAGAGAAATCAGAATAGCTCCTGAATCAGGTGCTGATAAATCGCTTGATTTTTGTTCTGCCAGTTGTCGCAGATGGATGCGGCCAGCTCTTCCGTGGGAACGGATAGGGTGATGTCAACCAGCTTGATGCCCCTATCCTTGGCAACGAGGTGCGCTTCGTATTCACCGGAGGTGGATTTATAGTAATCCCCCAGTACAGACACTTCGTTGCGCAGCGCGAATTCGTTTTCACGGAAGTAGGTGTTGATATCAGTTTTAATAGCATCGCTGATTCGATTCTGGAAAAAATTTAAGGTTTCCCTGCCTTCCTCCGTAATGGCCAGATGGGTGCGGTTGCGGATGGAACGGGTGGATATCAGCCCTGCATCCGTCAGCTCATTGATAACCTGCTGCAGCGTAAGGAAATTGGTGTATTCTCTCTCCAAAATAAAGTCGCTGAGCTGAGCTGTGGTCAGAGGAAATGTCACTCTGTTCAGCATATACAGTACAATTAGTTTATATAAAGTCAAAGGGTCTTGCAGCATTTTTATTACCGTCCGTTTCTATTTCTATCTATTCTTCTATCCATTCTATTTTATCTGAGTTCCGTCTGCTTGCTCGTAAAATTTTTACACCTTGAGAGCTTCACCCTTCTCTGAGGGCATATGATTTTGTGTGGAAACGTTGAGATATCAGGGGGAAAAGTACTGTCCCTGATATGCACCGGTCTCCTTCATCAGCCTGTGCAGAGAATTAAGTACATCACGCTTATTGAGACTCCACTTAGGGGCAATCAGGATGTCCCGGGGACCGTCTCCGGTGACACGGTGAACCACAATATCGGGAGCAAGGTGAGTGAGACAATCAACCACCAGTGAAAGGTATTCGTCCTTGGTCAGAGTAACGAAGACCTTACGCCGATAACAGTCTGCCAGATCGGTGCCTTCCAGAACATGGAGCAGCTGCAGCTTGATGCCGAAGGGATGTAGGCAGCTGAGATAGTTAATGGTTTCCAATATTTGATCCCGGCTCTCACCGGGAAGTCCCAGAATTACATGGACAATCACCGGGATTTTGAACTGCTGCAGTCTGCGGAAGCTATCCTCGAAGCAGGAGAGAGGATAGCCACGGCGGATAAAGGAGGCAGTGCTCTCGTGAATCGTCTGCAGCCCCAGCTCTATCCAAATAAATTTCTCGGGATATTCTAAGCGCAGACTCTCCAACAATGCAAGCACCTCCTGGGACAGGCAGTCGGGTCTTGTAGCAATGGAGATACCGATTACAGAGGGACAATCCATTGCCTCCCTGTATACCCTTTTCAAATATCGGACAGGTGCGTAGGTATTGGTAAATGCCTGAAAATATGCGATAAAATGGTCACCAATGTTCTTGCTTCGAAAAAGTGAGAGCCCTTCATCGATTTGCATTTCAATACTCTTTCCGTGGGTTTCCACCGCAAAATCACCGCTCCCGCCGCCGCTACAGAAGATACAGCCCCGAGTGCCCAGAGTACCGTCCCTGTTGGGGCAGGTCATATGGGCATTCAGGGCTATTTTGTAGCATTTATGCCGGAAGGTATTTTTACAGTAAGCATCCAGAGAATAATAGGGCTTACCATACCAATTTGAATCCATGTTTTCTTCTCCTGAGAATTCTGTTAGGGCATATATCCGTAAGACAGTGTAGCAGCAATTACTGAATGTGTGATTTTACAGCTTCTGCAACCACTTCGGCCACGCGGGGATTGAACGCCTCGGGCATGATATTGTCCTCGTTTAGTTCCTCCGCGGGAACCAGACCTGCGATGGCTTCTGCTGCAGCCAGCTTCATTTCCTCCGTAATCTGTGTGGCGCGTCCCTCCAGAGCACCCTTGAAAATCCCGGGGAATGCCACTACGTTGTTTACCTGATTGGGGAAATCACTTCGTCCGGTACCGACTACGCGTGCACCGGCTTCCTTTGCCACATCCGGCATGATTTCGGGAACGGGATTTGCCATGGCGAAAAGGATTGCATCCTGATTCATGGATGCCACCATTTCAGGGGTCACAATGTTGGGAGCGGATACTCCCACAAAAATATCAGCGCCTTTCATGGCATCTGCAAGAGTTCCGGTTTCGTTCTGCAGGTTGGTAACCTCTGTCATTTTCTGCTGCATCCAGTTCAGCCCGACGGTATCCCTGGCTACAATACCTACCTTGTCACACATAACAATATTGGGGAAACCGTAGGAGAGCAGCAATTTGGTAATGGCCACGCCGGCACTTCCGGCGCCGTTTACCACAATTTTACAGTCCTCTTTTCTCTTGTTTACTACCTTGAGCGCGTTGATGATGCCTGCCAAAACCACAATGGCTGTGCCGTGCTGGTCATCATGGAATACAGGAATATCCAGAGTGGCCTTTAAGCGCTCCTCTATTTCAAAGCATCTTGGGGCACTGATATCCTCAAGGTTAATGCCGCCGAAATTGGGAGCCAGATAAGTCACGGTTTTGATGATTTCCTCCGTATCCTGAGTATCCAGACAAATGGGAACGGCATTGACATTGCCGAATTCCTTGAATAAGACAGCCTTTCCTTCCATAACGGGCATTGCTGCGTGAGGACCGATATTTCCCAGCCCAAGGACTGCGCTTCCGTCGGAGATCACAGCTACAGTGTTTGCTTTCATGGTATATTTATAAGCCGCCTCCCTGTCCTCGGCGATAACCTTGCAGGGCTCCGCAACACCGGGAGTATAGGCGATGGCCAAATCTTCACGGGACCTGACAGCAGCCTTGGAGGTAATCTCCAGCTTACCGTTCCATTTTTCGTGCATTAATAAAGCTTTTTCGTTAGTTGTCATAGTAATCCTCCATTCTAGCCGCACTAACACCTTTTCGTCAGTGGACTGACCTACCTGATTATCATATAATAGATTAAAATACTTCGCAAGATATTTACAAAAATATGTAACTATTCAGAACCCCATTCGCAAAAACGTGCTTTCAGCACTTTCCTTTTGCTCATGTGGTTATCTCGCCACATAAATCTGTAAATACACTTCTGCTCATGCAAGCATGGCAGCCGCGTATTCACAGATTTGCGTGGCTCTGAATAGTTACAAAAATATAAAGTTTAAATTGGGACTTCCTATTTTGGAAAAATTGTATTATAATTCATTACAGTATGAGTATTTCACATACAGTCAAGGAACACATCCATGACATTTCTGACCAGAACCCCTTAACGTATGGAATTTCACATGTTTACTATTTATTGGATTTAACACATTTGGCACGTTTATTATTTAATACATTCATAAATAGATGCAGTCGGACTGTTTTCTAATTGATTTAGGAGGAATATATGAGAGAAAAGTATGAATCGCTGGCGTTAGCACAATTAAAAGAGCTTGCAAAGGTGCGCGGACTGAAGGGAACATCCACAATGAAAAAGGCAGAGCTTGTAGAAGCCATGCTGGCAGAGGATGAACGATTAAAGGAAAACAGCACCGGGGAAGCTGCGAATAACGGTAGAGAGAACAGTGTAAGAGAAGCTGCGAATAACAGCAGAGAGAACAGTGTAAGAGAAGCTGCGAATAACAGCAGAGAGAACAGGGTGAGAGAAGCTTCGAATAATGGCAGAGAGAACCGGGTGAGAGAAGCTTCGAATAATGGCAGAGAAAGCAGTGTAAGAGAAGTCTCGAATTATAACAGGGAAAGCGGCATCAGAGAAAGTGCCGTCAGAGAGGGAAACGAAGGATATCCCAGACAGGACAACAGAGATCGGACATTTCGTGGAAACGAGGTATTTGATGAGAATCAGTATCCCAGAGAGCTTGACAGCGGCGTGGAAGCCAGAGGTATTCTGGAGGTTATGCCGGACGGCTATGGATTTATCCGCTGTGAGAATTATCTGCCCGGCGAGAATGATGTATATGTGGCACCCAGTCAGATTCGCCGTTTTGGGTTGAAGACCGGAGATATTTTGCATGGAAATAAAAGAGTGAAGACACAGCAGGAGAAATTCAGTGCGCTTCTGTTTATCCGTACCATCAATGGATATACCGTGGAGGAGGCTTCCGGACGTCAGGCCTTCGAGGATATGACTCCGATTTTCCCGAACAGCCGCATTAAGCTGGAGACACCGGGCTGCAGCGTAGCCATGAGGGTAATGGATCTTGTCAGTCCCGTAGGTAAGGGACAGCGTGGCATGATTGTTTCCCCGCCCAAGGCAGGAAAAACAACTCTCTTAAAGGAGGTGGCGAAATCCATCCTCCGTACAAACCCTCAGATGCATATGCTGATTTTACTTATTGATGAGCGCCCCGAGGAGGTAACAGATATCAAGGAAGCCATACAGGGACAGAATGTGGAGGTGATATACTCCACCTTTGATGAACTCCCTGAGCATCACAAGAGAGTATCCGAGATGGTTATCGAGCGTGCAAAACGCCTGGTAGAGCACAAAAAAGACGTTGTGATTCTTTTGGACAGTATTACCCGTCTGACCAGAGCCTATAATCAGGTAGTCCCCCCCAGTGGCCGTACTCTCTCCGGCGGTCTGGATCCCTCTGCGCTTCACATGCCCAAGAGATTCTTCGGTGCAGCCCGCAATATGCGCGAGGGCGGAAGCCTTACCATACTGGCAACGGCTCTGGTTGATACCGGAAGCAAGATGGATGATGTGGTATACGAGGAGTTTAAGGGTACCGGTAATATGGAAATGGTTTTGGACCGTAAGCTGTCCGAGAAACGTATTTTCCCGGCAATTGACCTGCAGAAGTCCGGCACCAGAAGGGAGGATCTGCTTCTTTCGGCCGAAGAGCTGGAGGCAATCAATATTATGCGTAAGGCTCTGAACGGTATGAAGTCGGATGAAGCGACCGACCGTATCCTTGATATGTTTGCAAGAACCGGAAATAATGCTGAATTTGTTGCAATGGTAAAAAAGAATAAGTTTATCTAAAAAAACAATTTCGAAATAATTTAAAGTTTTTCAAATTTGGTATTGCAAGTGAAAACTTGTTATGCTACAATAATACCGCTGCTTGTGGTTCCATAAGCAGTGTGGATGAGAACATGAACTATAACTGAAATTTCTATAGAGAGGTGAAAACGATGAAAGAAGGAATCCATCCCGCGTACTATCAGGCAACTGTAACCTGTAACTGTGGAAACACATTTGTAACCGGCTCTACAAAGCCTGAAATCCACGTAGAAGTTTGCTCCAAGTGTCATTCATTCTACACAGGTCAGCAGAAGACTGCAAGAGCTGATGGCCGTATTGATAAGTTCAATAAGAAATACGGTGTTAAATAAGATTGTTAACGAAAGGTTGAGGTATTCCTATCTCAACCTTTTCTAATAAGTGGGTGTGTAATTATGGCAAGGAAGAGAAAAAGTCGTTATTCCGGCATCGGCGGACAGGCCGTTCTGGAAGGCGTTATGATGAAGAATCAAGAGAAATACGCGATAGCTGTCAGAAAGCCTGACGGGGGAATTGATGTGGAATTGGAGAATTATCAGGGGATTGCTCATGGAAGCAAAATCAAGGAAATTCCCTTTATCCGCGGTGTTTTTAATTTTATAGATTCCCTGATTCTCGGAATGAGGTCTCTGAATCATTCCGTGTCCTTCTATGAGGAGGAAGAAGCTGAGACCAAATTTGATAAAGCAATGGATAGGATGACCGGTGGTAATGCTGAGAAGGTACTGACTACCGCCGCTACTATGTTTTCAATCGTATTGGCAGTAGGACTTTTTGTTGTGCTTCCTTATTACGTTTCTTCTCTGTTTGATGGATTTATACGCAATCAATCCCTAGTGGCAATTGTGGAAGGGATAATCCGTATTCTGATATTCCTGCTGTATGTGTGGGGCATCAGTGCCATGAAGGATATCAGAAGGCTTTACCGATATCACGGAGCAGAGCATAAGTGTATCAATTGTATTGAAAAGGGAAGACCATTGACTGTGCACAATGTGATGAGAAGCTCCAGACTGCACAAGAGGTGCGGAACCAGTTTCTTGTTTTTTGTGATGTTTGTAAGTATCATATTGTTTTTCTTTATCAGAGTGGACAATGTTTTTATGAAGGTATTTCTGCGGATTTTGCTGATGCCTGTGGTAGCCGGAATCTCCTATGAGTTGATACGGCTGGCGGGACGCACAGACAATATTATTGTGCGTATTTTTTCTGCTCCCGGTATGTTGATTCAGCGTATGACGACCAAGGAGCCGGACGAGAGTATGGTAGAGGTTGCCATTGCCGCAGTGGAGGCTGTGTTTGACTGGAAAAAATATCTTTACGATAATTTCGGCTACGAGGTTGATGAAACTTGGATGGAGGAGCACCCTGAGACGGAAGAAAGCGTATGACCTACAGAGAATTATACGACAAAGGCTGCTGTGTGTTGACAACAGCCGGAATAGAAGAGGCGGCACTGGATGCCAGACTCCTTTTGGAGTATGTGTGCCACACCGACCGTAATGAGTTATTGGTACATGGAGAAAGACCTGTGAAGGAAGAACAGGGAGAAATGTATCTGCAGTTGATTGAAAAACGGAGGGAAAGGATTCCCTTACAGCATCTGACCGGCGAGCAGGATTTCATGGGTCTGACCTTTCTGGTAAATGAGCATGTGCTGATTCCCAGACAGGATACGGAGATTTTGGCAGAAGCGGTTCTGAAGGAGCTTCACGACGGAATGAGTATTCTGGATATGTGTACCGGAAGCGGATGCATATTAATCAGTCTGCTGCACTATACGAACGGTTGTCAAGGTGTGGGTGCAGATATTTCAGAGAAAGCCTTAGAGGTGGCGGGAGAGAATGCACGCAGACTGTTAGGACAAGATGTGAGCGCACTGCAGAAGATTGGGCTTAGTGATGAGCAGGGAAATGGTGTGACCTTTTTGCAGAGTGATTTGTTTGAAAATATTACCGGAAAATATGATGTGATTGTATCCAATCCGCCCTACATCCGTAGTAAGGTGATTCCTACCCTGATGCCGGAGGTAAGGGAGCATGAACCATTACAGGCTCTGGATGGCGCCGATGACGGACTTCGGTTTTATAGGCAGATCATTGCGGAGAGCAGAGCATATCTTGCGCGCGGCGGTAAGCTCTATTTTGAAATCGGATTCGATCAGGCGGAAGCGGTCAGCGGATTGATGAGAAAGGCAGGATTTCAGGAGGTGACCGTCCTGAAGGATTATGCAGGACTTGACAGAGTGGTGTATGGAACCTATATAAGCAATTGAGAAACCCAATAATTGCTACATTTTTGAG
>CAYOHU010000059.1:0-8661 GCA_964403845.1 uncultured Acetatifactor sp. | reverse complement strand
CTATCATTTATATTAAAATGAAGGTGGTTATTGATAATTTTGTATCAAAGACTTCCAGATATCAATTATTTAAATAGGAGGATTTATATTATGGCATTTGTAATCAGTGATTCTTGTGTAGCTTGTGGTGCTTGTGAAGCACAGTGTCCTGTTGGTGCTATCAGCATGGGTGATGGTAAATTCGAAATCGATGCAGATACCTGCATCAGCTGTGGTGCATGCGCAGGTCAGTGTCCTGTAGGCGCTATCGCAGAGGAATAATCAACCCTTTGAATATCAGCAGAAAAAGGCATTCAAAAAACTGAATGCCTTTTCTTTTTTGCCTTTTCTTCTTTGTGTACCTGTGATGTTTCCGTCCCGGATGTATCCTGAAACAATCTCTTGCTCTTCTTTCTAAGAAGCTCGTCCATCTTCTGATAATATGCTTCCGTGCGTTGTACCTGCCTGCGATCACGCTCTTCCTCGCGCTCTTCCTGCATACGAAACTGATAATCTAACTCCTTTACCACGCTTTCCTTGATCTCCCGGCACAGCTGCCTGTTATTTTCCTGCAGTGCCTCTCTCATCAGCTGTTGAAGCAGCCATTGAAGCCTTCTGGATTTATCCTCCTGATTCTCCTGTACCATCTCACTCTTCACTTCGCCATGAGCCACAACACTGATTGCCATACCTGTAGCCTGCTCCTCCCTGTCATCATTTGGCACCTCCTCTTTCAACTCCTTAGCTGCTTTTTCCGACTGTGAGATTACATCCAATTTCCCGTTTTTTAAAATCATCTTAATCGCTTTCAACTGCAATCCCCTCTCTTTCATGCTCTTAATTTGCTTAAAGCGTTCCACATCCTCCTGTGTATAGTAGCGGTGTCCCAGCTCGTTTCGTTTGATTGGCAGACGTAATTCCTCCTCCCAATAACGCAGCACATGGTTCTCCACATTGACCTCTTTTGCGGCATCTGAAATTAACATAATATCACTCATATTTTCCCCTTTCTATACAAAAAGAGAATGCCTGTACATCACAGCATTCTCTTTTGTAAATACGATAATAAAATTGTGTTTGAATTTAATAGGTTCCTTTGGGCTTCTCCAAATTTGCAAATTTTGTATATTCCGGCAACCAGGCAAGCTCTACTGTACCAATCGGACCGTTTCTCTGCTTTGCAATAATAATCTCGGAAACCCCTTTCTTATCCGTATCGTGATTATAATAATCATCACGATATATGAACATAACCACATCGGCATCCTGCTCGATTGCACCTGATTCACGAAGGTCAGAAAGCATGGGTCTGTGGTCCGGTCTCTGCTCAACTGCACGGCTGAGCTGGGACAGGGCAAGCACCGGCACGCCCAATTCTCGAGCCACGGACTTCAAGGAACGGGAGATATCTGAAATCTCCTGCTGTCTGGAATCCGACCTGCCGCTTCCTGACATCAGCTGCAGGTAGTCAATGATGATCATGGAAAGACCGTGCTCCAGCTTGAACTTACGGCATTTGGAACGCAGCTCAGAAATACTGATACCGGGGGTATCATCTATAATCAGCTTGGAACGACCGATAACACCTGCGCTTTCAATCAAGCGCTCCCATTCCTGATCATTTAGCTGACCGGTACGAAGCTTCTGCGCATCCACGCTGGACTCCAGTGAAAACATACGGTTTACCAGCTGTTCCTTACTCATTTCCAAACTAAAGATTGCCACACAGAGATCCTGTTTAAAGGCAACATGCTCTGCTATATTTAACACAAATGCAGTCTTACCCATGGACGGACGTGCTGCAATCAGTACAAGATCAGAGGGCTGCATTCCTGCTGTACGATAATCCAAATCGGTGAAGCCTGTGGGAATTCCCGTCACGCTGCCCTTATTCTTCGCGGCTGTCTCAATCTTATCCATCGCGTTCATAACGACCTGTCTGATTGGTACGAAGTCACCTGTATTACGCTTCTGCACCAGCTGAAAGACCCTCTTCTCCGTATCCTCCAGAATGAACTCCAGACTCTCTTTTTCGGTATAGCAGGTATTGGCAATCTCCTCATTCAGGCGTATCAGCTTGCGCAAGGTAGATTTCTCCGCCACAATATTGGCGTAATACTTGATATTAGCCGAAGTAGGTACTGCTGTGATCAAATCTCTTACAAACTCCAGACTGCTGACCTCAGGCGGAACATCCTTTTCCTTCAGACGATTCTGCAGAGTAACCAAATCTACCGGATTCCCCTGCTCATTCAATTCAATCATGGTCTCAAACAAGACACCATACTGTTTATTATAAAAGTCTTCTCCCGAAATAATCTCCGAAGCCACCACAATCGCTTCCCGATCCATAATCATAGAACCAATCACCGACTGCTCTGCTTCCACACTATGGGGCAATATTCTTTTTAATACATTTTCTTCCATGGAGGGCATCTCTTTCACCTCTGTTTATGCTTCTACCACCTTGACCGTAAGCTTCCCGGTTACTTGAGGGTGAAGCTTGATTGTGATTTCATATGCACCAAAATTCTTAAGGCTTTCAGAAAGCTGAATTTTCTTCTTATCAATTTCAATATTGTGCTGTTCCTTGCATGCGAGCGCAATCTCTTTACTGGATACGGAGCCGAAAGCTCTGCCGCCCTCACCGGCTTTTATTTTTACCACAACCTGCTTGGTCTCAAGCTCTGCCGCTAATGCCTTTGCCGCATCAAGGCACTCCTGCGCAACCTTATCCGCATTTGCTTTCTGCAGCTTCAAATCATTCATATTCTTCGGTGTTGCCTCCACACCGATTTTTTTAGGTAAAATAAAGTTCCGGGCATAGCCTTCGCTGGCTTCGATAATATCACCTTTTTTACCTAATTTTTTCTCATCCTGTAACAAAATAATCTTCATTATATCTCTCCATTCTCTAACATGCTGTCTATCGTGCGTTTTAACATTCCAATGGCCTCCGCCAGTCCAACCTCCTCTAACTGGCATGCCGCAGTATTCATGTGACCGCCGCCACCCATTTTCTCCATGATGATCTGCACATTCACTTCATCAATGGAACGGGCACTGACATAAATCTTGCCTTGATAATCCGTTAATACAAAGCTTGCCTTCACACCACGAATATTCAACAATTCATTTGCCGCCTGAGCACCAATCACGGTAGGACTTGGCAATTCTTCAGCCGTACACACAGATATTGCAAAAAACTGTTTATAAATTTCAGCCTGACTCACTGCATCTGCTTTCGCCTTATACTCCACCGCATCCGCACGGAACAGCTTGCGCACACGGGTTACATCCGCACCATTACGGCGCAGGAAAGCTGCTGCTTCAAAGGTTCTGACACCCGTCTTTGTGACAAAATTATTGGTATCAATCATAATTCCGGAATACATACAATCCGCCTCCTCCGGGCGAATCTTGATATTGTCATAAGTATACTGCAGTATCTCCGAAACCATTTCACAAGCTGAGGAGGCATAGGGCTCCACATAAGAAAGCGTTGCATTTTCAATGGTCTCCGTTCCCTGCCTGTGGTGATCCAACACTACCACGGATTTACAGAAGCGCAACAAATCCGGACATTCCGTGAGCGACGGCTTATTGACATCCACTACCACAAGTACCGTGTTGCTTCCGGCTGCCTCAATCGCCTGCTGACTATTAATAATCATATCCTCTTCATATTCCGGATTATTTCGAAATAAATCCACCAAGGGCAGCACGGAAGAGGTTGCATCATTTAACACAATATGTGCTTTTCTTTCCAGTGCCTGTGCTACACGGTAGATTCCCACTGCAGCACCGAAGCTGTCCACATCGGCCATTCGATGCCCCATAACGATTACCTTGTCCTTAGCTGTAATAATTTCCCTAAGAGCATGCGCCTTCACACGAGCCTTGACACGGGTATTTTTCTCCATCTGCTGGCTCTTCCCACCGTAATATGTGATGCTCTCCGGGGTTTTGATTACTGCCTGATCGCCGCCTCGTCCCAGAGCAAGGTCAATGGCATTGCGGGAAAATTCGTAGTTCTGTGCATAGCTCAAACCATCCAGACCGATACCAATACTGATGGTAACCGCCATTTCGTTACCGATATTTACGGTTTTCACTTCCTCCAACAGATCAAAACGGGTTTCCTGCAGCTTCGCAATGGCTTTTTTACGAAGAATAATCAGATACTTGTCCTTCTCCATTTTTTTACTGATTCCATCCAGAGCAGAAATATATTTGTTGACTTTTCTGTCAATCAAAGCAATCAGCAAGGAGCGTCTCACTTCCTCAACACTTTCCAATGCCTCTTCATAATTGTCCAGATATATCATTCCCACTGCCAGACTCTGATCATCCACTTCCTGCAATGCAATATGCAATGCAGTCTCATCATAGAGATACGTAGCGATCAAATAACCGTCATAGCCCTCGGCATCTATCATATCGCTGTTTTCTGCCATTTCTTTTAAAGAAAGCTTTCTGAATTTCGCAACATACTCACAGCCCTCATATTCCAGCTCGTACTGTGCCTCATCCACTCCGCTGTCATCCGGTAAGCGATCCCGCGTAATCGTGGGGAAAAGTGCCGTAATAGACTTATTGTAGCCCTTGTTCTGATGCACTACATTCTCAAACGCCAAATTTGTCCAAATGACCTTGCCGGAATCATCCAGCAAAGCATAGGGCAAGTCCAGATCCCGCAGGAGCTTTCGCTGAATCTGACCATACTCCGTCGCAAAGCTGATCAATTCATTCATAATAACAGGTTTATTGTAAAAATATAAGGTTAATGTAATTGCAAAATAAAAGATAAGGAAACCTGCCAGCATTACACCTGCCCGGACATCGATTAAAAAGATTGCAGCATCCACCGTGCCGAGCAATACCCCCAAATAGATACAAAACTGTAGGTATGTCTTAATACGACCTTTTAGTTTAATTCTTTTTTTCATATGAAATACCTCTATGTACATTAGAGACAATGTTAATAAGGGCACGCACCGCCCTTAACGAATATTTTATCATATATCATTGCAGTATGCTACAATTTAATTTGTCAAAAGATGAAATGTTCTGTCTTTCTTTGTATGGAAATCGCGATTAAAATAACAAAAGACCAATTGCCTCAGCAATCGGTCTTTCACACATTTTAATATTAGTCCTGAACGTAAGGCATCAATGCTACGTGACGTGCTCTCTTGATAGCTACAGTCAACGCTCTCTGATGCTTAGCACAGTTACCGGTAATACGGCGAGGAAGAATCTTACCTCTCTCGGACACGTATCTCTTTAACTTATTGGTATCTTTGTAATCGATAACATTATCTTTACCACAGAATACGCAAACTTTTTTTCTTCTGCGGATTCCGCCTTTTCTTCTCATCGGAGAATCGGATTTCTCTGCTTTATTGTAAGCCATGTCAGTGCCTCCTATCTTAATCAAAAAACTTAGTTAAACGGTAATTCTTCGTCAATTCCATCGGGAATATTCATGAAACCGTCACCTGCGCCTGAAGGGGCGGGTGCATTATTACCGCCTGTGTAACCACCGTTAAAACCACCCTCATTACCGGATGCAGCATTTCTGCTCTCAGCGAATTCGTGCTCCTCTACGACAACCTCTGTCGTATACACTCTCACGCCATCCTTATTGGTATAGCTACCTGTCTGGATGCGACCGGTCACTGCAATCTTAGTTCCCTTATGCAGATATCTCTCTGCAAACTCTGCAGTACGTCCGAAAGCAACACAGCTGATGAAATCAGCAGTCTGTTCCTCTCCTCCGCTATTTCTTGCCTGTCTGCGATCAACTGCAAGCGTATATCTCGCGATTGCCAAAGGGCTCTCTCCCTGTGAATATCTCACCTCAGGATCCCTGGTTAAACGTCCCATAAGAATTACTTTATTCATATTTTATCTCGCTTTCTCTTTATGCCTCGTCCTGTCTAACGCATAAGTATCTGATAACATTGTCCATAATACGGACACGGCTCTCAATCTCTGCGGGAGCTTTGCTATCAGCCTCGAATCTGATGAAGTAGTAGAAAGCTTCTTTCATCTTCTGAATCTCGTAAGCAAGTTTCTTCTTACCCCATTCATCTACTTCTGTGATGGTACCGCCGAATCTCTCGATGTAAGCTTTGCACTTGTCAATCACTGCTGCTCTTTCATCGTCTTCGATTTTAGCGCTAACAACAACGGCTAATTCATACTTGTTCATGCTTTGTTACCTCCTTTTGGTCTCTGGCCCGCGTCTAACCGCGAGCAAGGAAATTAATATATCACGAGTTAGTATGATACCACACAAATCCAGTATTTTCAAGCCTTTTCGTGAATTTCCTTGATGTTTTTTTCCAGAAGCTTTCTCGCAATCATGATTTGATGACCACATCCCAGACATTTTAAGCGAAAGTCCGCACCAACTCGCAAAACCTCCCATTCTTTGCTTCCACAGGGATGTTGCTTTTTTAGTTTCAGAATATCTCCCACCTGTATTTCCATAGTCCTTCTCCTCTCATCTATATTCCATTTCCACTTATATTCACTATAGATTACCCACCAGAAAATCCTTCAATACACAAAAAAATTCTCTCAACAGATTATTGGGCAGCATAGCGGGGTAAGAGTCGGCTGACTGCCCTTCTATATGCTTATATCCAAGCTTCTCTCCAATTTTTACTGCTCGAAAGGTATGAAAATTATTTGTCACCAGCACCACTGTGTCATTTTCCTTATCCAGTAATTGTCCGCTGAATTGCAAATTCTCATAAGTGCTTGTAGATTGATCCTCCATCAGGATTTTCTCCCCTGCAACACCCGCCTGAATCAGGTACTTCCTCATTCCCTCCGCTTCACTGATTACTTCATCGCTTCCCTGACCACCGGACACAATTACAATCGTGCTCGGGCTCTCCTGTAAATAAGCAACCGCTTCATCCAATCTCTTCTGTAAAACATAGCTGGGACCATTCTTCTTCCATTGTGCACCCAGCACAATCATGTAGTCCGCACCCGACTCTGCCTGTGAGCCAAAGCTTGTCAGTACCATACCTTCCACCAATACAAACAACAATAATCCCACTGCACAGCAGCTTCCAAATCCCACCTTTATCCAAGCCGGGAGCTTCGACACCCTCTCGGCATGAGCAAGAAAAAAAGAAAGCAGACCGAAAACAAATGCCATTGCTCCCCAAATCAGGAAAAATTTTGTTCCGTATCCCATAAATAATGCAATACACATGCAATACACCAGACATAAAGCAGCGAGCACGGCAAAAAGAATTGCTCCCTTCGATTTCTTTTCTTCATAGCCACGCTGTTCCACATAAATAATTCTTTCACTTTTTTCAAATGGAATTAACTTTTCCTTTTTTCCTCTCATGTCATCTCAACCCATCATTATGTTACACCAAATCATCAAATATCTTTATGTTATATCATATCATACAAGACCAAGAACTCTCAATAGCACGAAGCCCCTACTTTCTTAATATTTTATTAAACAGGCTTAAGCAATGCATACTTCACAATTCCACCGTACAAATTGATTTCACAGAACCGCTGATTTGTGTTATGATTGAATTAGAAACATCCTAATTCGCATATGTAGTAAAATAATATATCATATGGATGCATTTGCAGAAAGGAAGCAGAATATCATGAATGATTTGCAAGACTCTATCAATAAATTACGAAGCATTATTGAAAAATATGACAATATTGTCTTTTTTGGCGGTGCAGGCGTTTCTACAGAAAGCGGAATTCCCGATTTCAGAAGCGTGGACGGCTTATATCATCAACAATACGCCTACCCTCCTGAAACTATTTTAAGCCATAGCTTCTATCGCTCTAATCCGAAGGAATTCTATCGTTTTTATCGGAATAAAATGCTTTTTCCACACGCCAAACCAAATGCAGCTCACTTAAAGCTTGCTGAACTGGAGGCTAAGGGGAAGGTTCGCGCTGTAATCACTCAAAACATCGACGGGCTTCATCAGGCTGCCGGAAGTAAGGTTGTATTGGAGCTTCATGGTTCGGTTCTTCGTAACTATTGCGAACGATGTGGCGCATTCCATGACTTAGAATTTATTATGTCGCAAGATGGTATTCCCGCCTGTCGTGAATGCGGCGGTCCCGTGAAGCCTGACGTTGTTCTCTATGAAGAAGGTCTCAATGAGAAAACACTCAATGCCGCCATAGCTTATATTCACAACGCAGATGTTCTCATCATTGGCGGAACATCTCTTGCCGTATATCCTGCCGCCGGCTTGATTGATTATTTCAAGGGGGACAAAATAGTGGTAATCAATAAAACCGCTACTCCTCGTGATAAATTTGCAGAATTACTGATTCAGGCACCTATCGGCGAGGTATTCAGACAGCTTTGAGGGATTGAATCTCCCAAACTTCCATTATCGGTGAATATACATTCTTGACAGTTCATCTTCTCCATCACCCTGCACCATACACAGGAATTCCCAGCCATAGCGTTCATAAAAGCCCACATGGTCTGTGAGGAGATAGACAGGGGAAACGCCGGTGCTGCGCAGTTCTTCGACTGCCATATCAAGCAGCCGCCCGGATATTATCCTCGTCCAAAGACTGATACGGTATCTGAATGGGGTGTGCACCACCCATAATCTCTGAAAGCCACGCCTCATAATCGCTTTTGCTCACAGTCTCGGT
>CAYOHU010000058.1:0-8666 GCA_964403845.1 uncultured Acetatifactor sp. | reverse complement strand
GATCCGGTCCGAAGAAGGATGTAAATGCGCCCTTCTGTCCTAATGTAGCAGGAATATCGCTCTCTATTTCAGCAAGCTTGAACACAGCCTCCGTAAATCCTCCCTGCCCATTCAATACTGCTACAATAACTGCTATAATTCCAAAGAGCATAATGATACCCTGAATAAAGTCATTGATTGCTGTTGCCATATATCCGCCAAGAATTACATACACACAGGTCAATGCAGCCATTACAACTACACAGACCGTATATGGCACCTCAAACGCCATCTCAAACAAACGGGATAAACCATTGTATACTGACGCGGTATACGGAATCAGGAAAACAAATGAAATAATAGATGCAGCAATTTTCAAAGAAGTACTATCATATCGTTTCCCAAAAAAATCAGGCATGGTCGTTGCTTGGATATGCTTTGTCATGGTACGGGTACGCTTTCCCAATACCAGCCATGCAAGCAATGAGCCGATCACGGCGTTGCCGATACCGATCCAGGTTGCCGAAAGACCATACTTAAACCCAAACTGTCCTGCATAGCCTACAAACACAACCGCACTAAAGTAGGATGTTCCGTATGCAAAGGCTGTAAGCCACGGGCCTACACTTCGTCCTCCTAATACAAATCCGTTTACATCCACTGCAAATTTCCTGGAGTACAATCCCACTCCAATCATAACTGCAAAGAATACTACTAATAAGATAATTTTGATAGTCATCTCTTGCTCCTCTCTTCCTCTTTCCTTTATCACTTTAAAGTTTTGCACTTTAATCTTTTACGCTTCAACCCGTCAAAGTATTTGTTCCCATTAATACCGCCATAATTCAAACTAGTTTCTGATTATGGCGGTTCACAATAAATACTGTTTTAGCTTATTTCAGAAGACGTTTTGCATTTTCACTAAAAATCGCTCTTTTATCATACTCTGAGAGTTTACAATCCCGTAGCCATTCTACAGCTTCTTTTTGGTCTGACCACGGCGAATCTGTGGCAAACAGGATTCTATCACTTCCATGCTGTTTTACGATTCGATAAAACTGCTCCCTATTAATATACCGATGAATGAATGCCGTGTCAAGATACACCTTACCTCCCACAAGCAATTCCTCGACCTCATCTCTCTTCCTCTTTCCTTTATCACTTTAAAGTTTTGCACTTTAATCTTTTACGCTTCAACCCGTCAAAGTATTTGTTCCCATTAATACCGCCATAATTCAAACTAGTTTCTGATTATGGCGGTTCACAATAAATACTGTTTTAGCTTATTTCAGAAGACGTTTTGCATTTTCACTAAAAATCGCTCTTTTATCATACTCTGAGAGTTTACAATCCCGTAGCCATTCTACAGCTTCTTTTTGGTCTGACCACGGCGAATCTGTGGCAAACAGGATTCTATCACTTCCATGCTGTTTTACGATTCGATAAAACTGCTCCCTATTAATATACCGATGAATGAATGCCGTGTCAAGATACACCTTACCTCCCACAAGCAATTCCTCGACCTCATCCCATAATTTCCAACCGCCTAAATGTGCTAATATCAGCTTTTCAGGCTGCGTATCCTTAATCAACTCTGCCGACATGGCAGGAGTGCATCGCACCGGAGACGGCAATCCGATATCGATTCCGGCATGAACAAGCACGATCATCCCAAGCTCAGATGCCTCTGAAACAATACGCTTATAACGAATATCATTAAAATTTATGCCCTGATAATCGGGATGAAGCTTGATTCCGACAAAGCCTCTTTGCTTCAGCTCTTTTAGCTGTCCTTTGTAATCTTCACTTTCCGGATGGATTCCTCCAAAGGAAATTAAACGCGGTACCCCATTCTTTTGTAGCATACCATATGCTTCATTAATCTCCTGCGCAAACCGATTAACACCGGTAAATTGTCTGGGTGAGGTGACTACCGGTACGATTATAGAGCAATCTACACCGGCACGTTTCATAGAAGCAAGCAGCTCTTGTACCGTACCCTCTGTAGCAGCTGTAAGACCAGCCTTTTGCTCCAGTTGTCTGATGGTTGCCACGGCCATTTTCTCCGGGAAAATATGTGTATGAACATCAACTATCACTATGCCATCTCCTGTAATTCAGACGCATCCATAAGCTCTACATCCGTTTCGTTCAGAACCTCTGCCGCTTTTTCAAGCTCAGATGTCTTAATGACAACAGATGCGTCATCCGTACCGGTAGATAATGCATACATATATTCAACATTGATGTCTGATTTACAGATTACCTCCAAAAGCTCCTGCAGCTTGCCGACTCTGTGGCTCAGGCGGATGGCAAGCACATCTGTCAACATAACTGAAAATCCACTCTCCTGCAAAGCAGTCTTGCCGGCAACCGGTTTATCTACAAGTAAGCGAAGCAGCCCGTATTCACTGGTATCTGCAAGGCTCATAGAGATAATATTTACATTATCCTTTTTCAGAACATCCAGCACCTCCTGCAAACGTCCTTCTCTATTTTCAATAAAAACAGACAACTGCTTAATGTACATTATATTCCCTCCTGTTCAAAGCAATTTCCAATATAAAACCTTTTAAGATTAGTATTCCATTTATTCTCCGTCATATCCCATCAAAAATGCTGCTTTATTGATTTCAATTGTTTTGGGAGGTACCGTTTTTTCAATTACACGAAGCCATGCATCTTTATCAAAATCCATATGTCTGGCTGCAAGACCGAGAATGATGACATTAAATGCTTTTACATTTCCAAGCCTCTCAGCTTCTTCCATAGCATTCATGGAATAAACCTTGTATTTTGCAGAAAGGTTTTCGATAATATTTTCGGGGTATTGTGCCGCGCCGGTTACCACGGTGATAGGGTCAATTCTCCAGTCATTGACCACAATTACACCATTGGGCTTCAGAAAATGAGCATAGCGCAGAGCCTCTAATTTCTCAAAGGCAATCAATACATCTGCCTGCCCCTCTTCTACAATGGGCTCAGCTACCTTCTCTCCATAGCGCACAAATGTAACAACACTTCCGCCTCGCTGTGCCATTCCGTGTACCTCGGACAATTTCACATCATATCCGGCATCAATCGTAATGCCTCCTAAAATACGGCTGGTCAGCAGGGTACCCTGTCCGCCCACACCTACAATCATAATATTCTTAGTTTCCAATTGCTTATTCCTCCTAATTATACAAGCTTCATCCATGGAAATTTATCTTGCGCAGGTTTCTATCGCATCAAATTTACACAGGGATTTGCAGAGTCCACAGCCGTTGCACATCGTGGTATCAATTGCAATCGTACCATCCGGCTTTTTGGTCAATGCAGGACATCCGGGACGTAAACACATACCGCATTTCTTGCATTTCTCCGATACCGGCTTGCATACATTGGGGAATACATTACCCTTGAGCAATACGCAGGGAGACTTGGTAATAATGACTGACACCTCATCTCTTGCGGTCTCTTCTTTGATTACCCGTTCCAGCTCTGCGGTGTCAAATGCATTTACCTCTACTACATGCCGGATGCCAAGTGCCTGACAAAGCTTAAAAATATTAATAGCAGGTACTGTCTCTCCCATTAAGGTTTTTCCGGTAGCGGCATGATCCTGATGTCCTGTCATACCTGTAGTGGAGTTATCCAGAATCATAACAGTTCCTGTTCCCTGATTATAAACCATGTTCATCAAAGAATTCACGCCTGTATGCATAAAGGTGGAGTCACCGATTACAGCCACCCAATTTTTAATATAATCTTTTCCCTTTGCTTTCTCCATACCATGAAGGGTTGATATACTTGCACCCATACATACGGTTGTATCAATGACATTCAGGGGTGCTACTGCACCAAGAGTATAGCATCCGATATCTCCCGCCGCATGAATCTTTAACTTGTTCAGTACTGAAAATACGCTTCTGTGAGGGCATCCGGGACAGAGGATAGGGGGTCTTGCAGGTACCTGTGCTGCCGCTTCTTTTGCAGGCTCTTGCTTTAATAACGCCTTACGGAGCAGGTTCGCACTATACTCACCCTGAATGGTAAAGATTTCTTTTCCGATTGCCTCAATTCCCCAGGAACGGACCTGTTCTTCAATCACGGGTTCAAGCTCCTCAAATATGTATAATTTATCAACCTTGGAAGCAAACTCCTGAATCAGCTTCTTAGGAAGCGGATGAACCATTCCGAGCTTTAATACGGATGCGTCAGGGCAAGCCTCCTTCACATACTGATACGGAATACCGCTGGTGATAAAGCCAATTGAGGTATCATGGTATTCCACCTTATTGATAGCAAAATCACAGCCATCCTCTGCCAGTCGTTTCATTCGCTCTTCCACATACAAATGACGATTTTTGGCATTGGCAGGCATCATAACATATTTGCCGGCATTACGCTCATAGGTCTTATCATCAGGTACTATCCTGTCACATAACTCTACAGGTCCCTGAGAATGGGATAATCTGGTAGTAGTCCGTAAAATAACGGGTGTATCATATTTTTCACTTAATTCAAAGGCATATTTGGTAAATTCCTTTGCCTCCGCACTGTCAGAAGGCTCCAATACCGGAACGATTGCCGCCCTGGCCACACATCTGGTATCCTGTTCATTCTGAGAACTGTACAGACCGGGATCATCCGCCGCCACAAGCACTAAGCCACCGTTTACACCTGCATAAGAAATGGTGTATAAAGGATCACTTGCAACGTTCACACCTACATGCTTCATAGATACCATGGAACGGACACCACTGATGGATGCACCGATTGCAACCTCTGTTGCAACCTTTTCATTTGGAGACCATTCTGCATAAATTTCAGGATATTTCACAATATTTTCACTGATTTCCGTACTGGGGGTACCGGGATAGGCAGCCGACACTTTAACGCCTGCCTCGTATGCTCCTCTGGCAATTGCTTCATTGCCTAACATAATTTTGCTTTCTGCCACGACTTTTGTTTCCTTTCGCTCTTTATATTTTATTGTCACGTAAATCCTTAACTCGTTTTGCTTTTCCTTCGAATCTCTGCAAGGTATTAGGAGATTCCAGTGTAATCTTAGCATCCAGACCAAGCACTACCCGTAATTTACTCTTAATCTTTTTCTGAATTGCTTCCAACTCCTTATATACATCAGTAGCCTTCAGAAGCTCAACGCGAATTTCCAGCTTATCCGCATGATTTTCACGGGTTACAATAATCTCGTAATGTGGTCCGATTTCCTCCACACTTAAGATCACTTCCTCAATCTGACTGGGGAATACATTGACACCTCGAATTTTCAGCATATCATCGCTGCGTCCATCAAGATTTTCCATACGACAGGTCGTTCGACCGCATTTACAAGGTTCATAAATCAGGCGCGTGATATCCTTTGTTCTGTATCGAATCAGTGGTAAGCCTTCTTTATAGATACAGGTGATTACAAGCTCACCCTTTTCACCGGGCGGTAACACCTCTCCGGTCTGAGGATTAATAATCTCAGGAATAAAATAATCTTCATTGATATGCATACCATCTCTATATTCGCATTCACCGGAAACACCGGGTCCCATAAGTTCACTCATACCGTAGTTTGAGGTCACCAGCATATCGTCTCCCCAAAGCTTATGCATTTCCGCACGCATGGCTTCTGTCAAAAGTTCACTGCCTACAAGACCTATTCTTACCTTCAAATCCTTCTTGGGATCAATTCCCATTTCCATGGCTACTTCTGCAAGACGCAGTGCATAGGAAGGCGTTGCTACCAACAGGGTAGTTCCAAAATCCTTCATATACATAATCTGTTTTTCTGAATTACCTGTTGAGGAGGGAATTATGGTTGCACCGATATTCTCCAGCCCATAATGAAGTCCCAGTGCTCCGGTAAACATACCATAACCAAAACAGATTTGAGCCATATCCTTATCGGTAGCACCACCCATACAGGCAATACGGGATACGCATTCTGACCACATTTGCAGATCTCTTTTGGTATATCCCACTACCGTAGGCTTTCCGGTTGTCCCACTGGATGCATGTACACGTACCAATTCCTCCTTGGGAACAGCAAACATTCCAAAAGGATAATTATCTCTTAAATCCTGTTTCGTAACAAATGGCAGCTTTGCCAAATCCTTTAAGCTCTGAATATCCTCCGGCTTTACACCGACCGCTTCCATTTTTTTTCGATATGCCGGTACTTTATCCCAATTCTGTTGTACCGTTGTTTTTAATCGAGCAAGCTGTATTTTTTCAATTTCAGCTCTCGAGAGAGTTTCCTCTTTAGACCATATCATGGTAAGTGCCTCCTTTAGTACTGCAACGTTTTACATATAAAAAGCATCACATAATTCTACCATATTCTTATAAGTCTTTTCCAGTAAATCCGCTGAAAATATTGCACAAATTGTCCCACTTGTTATTGTTCATGTTGACAAAGAAAATTTGTGTTTATCAGTGTATAATCAGGAAGTAATTATATACTCTTTTCATTTTTGTGTATTTTCTTAAATCTATGGTAGAATATCAATCCCACAATACTGGTGATAATCTCCGTTACCGGAAATGTAAACCAGAATCGGTTCAGTCCAAACCTTGAAAAGAGATACCCCAAGGGTACAAACAACACAATAGTGCGAATTACGGTCAGAAGTGAGCTAATCAGACCGGAACCCACTGCTTGAAAAAAAACCGGAAAAATCAAAGAGGTTACCATCGGAATAAAGCTGATTCCAACAAACCGAAATCCTATCCGTCCAATCTCAATCACTCTTACATCTGAGGTAAAAATCCCGAGCATTTGTGTAGGCATAAGAACAAAGCACAAGGTTCCCATGAACATTAACGTGATTCCAAATCCTATTGCTGTTGTTAATGTTTTTTTACAACGCGCGATATTTCCTGCAGCATAATTAAAGCTGACAATCGGTACAATACATGTCTGCATCGCGCCTAGGGGAATAAAGAAAAAGGTCTGCCATTTATAGTATAATCCCAACGCTGTAACCGCCTGGTCAGAAAAAGTGGATAAAATCAAATTCAGTCCTAATATGTAAAATGTGTAAGCAGATTGCATTAAAATATTGGGTAGACCCAGTTGAAAGATTTTTGCTATACAGCTTGGATATACATCCTTGCCCGGAGATTTTCGAAATCCTCTTTTAAAAACAATCAAGGCGGCTACCATTTGCCCTATCACGGTGGCAACTGCTGCACCGGCAATTCCCAGCTTCGGTAATCCAAACATTCCGAAAATCAGCAACGGGTCTATGATAATATTGGTAATCGCTCCAAATATCTGCGCCAACATAGGTGTTTTCATGTCACCATTTGCCTGCAAAACCTTTGTCCATATGCTTTCCAGAAATAATCCGATGCTAAAAACACATACGATTCGTCCGTATATTACAACATCATTTATCACCTCTGTTGAATCTGTAGACATTTTGGCATAAGCAGGTATCCCCAGCCAGCAAATCACTGCAAAAAGAAACCATATTGCAACTGCAAGCGGTGTCCCTACACCTGCATAAGTATCTGCTTCCTTGTGGTTTCCCATGCCAAGCTTTGCAGCCATAACAGTGTTAATCCCCACCCCTGTTCCGACTGCAAATGCAATCATTAACAGCTGAAGCGGATAAATAATGGACAATGCCGTAAGACCGGAATCCGAATATCTTCCGACAAAAAAACTATCCACAATATTGTATAGAGCCTGAATTAACTGCGCCAGCATTACAGGTGGTGCAAGCTTTAATAATATCTTACTGATCTTTTCTGAGCCAAAAAAATCTGTCGTGCTCATTTTTCATTTCCTCTTTTATTCCGATTGCCTAATTTCTGTATTCCGGTCTGCGAAAGGTAACCGTATCTATCAAATTCAAATGATATTTTTCCACAAGCTGCTGAGCCATGACGATATCCGTAGGTCTCCATACATCCTCAGGACTATGCGCATCCGCTCCCAGAATCACCTGGCAATCTTCTTCTCCTGCTATTTTCCAAAATTCTTCATTGGGATAATGCCTATGATCCCGAATTCCCAGTAAATTAATTTCCATGGGTATTTGCTGTTTTTTTGCTACCTGACATATTTTCCTTATGGTAGCATCATATATTTCTTCACTTCCTGTATAGCGTATGATATCAGGATGGGCAAAATAGGTAAACATACCTGTTTCCATAGCCTCCGTCACCTGATCGCAATAACGCTCTAATACAACTGTGTCATTGGTAGCTGCGGTGGACGGAGCTTCCCCTATTTCATTGCCGAGAAAATGTTGCCCGAGCAGGAAATATTCCACCCCATATGCCGAAGCGTTTTTCAGTAATTCTTCAAAATAATCCGGATAATACTCTGCTTCCAGCCCTAAATGTATTTCAATATCGTGTACATATTCCTTTTTTAATGCCAATATTGTATCCACGTAATGTTCAAGTTCATCCGTTTTCATTCGGAAATTAGAATAATATCCATTTGGAAAATACTGAGGTGAATGATCGGAAAAACCAAGAATCTTTATTCCTCCCCGAATGGCACACTCTATATATTCCCTTTCCTCTCCCGATGCATGATTGCATCTTTTAGTATGTGTATGGTAATTTGCTATCATCACTCTTCCTCCTTAAATCTTTCCGGTCTGTATTTTTATGGAAAATGTAACTATTCAGAGCCACGCAAATCTGTGAATATGCGGCTGCCATGCTTGCAT
>CAYOHU010000057.1:0-8746 GCA_964403845.1 uncultured Acetatifactor sp. | reverse complement strand
ATTATAAGTAGGATACCCGTCAGACTTAATGAGAATCATATCATCCAATTCGTCGTTATTCACGGTAATATCTCCGTAAAGCTCATCATGGAAAGTGGTGGTTCCCTCATTAGGAATATTCTGTCTGACTACAAAGGGCTTTCCCGCAGCCAGGTTCGCTTCCACCTCCTCTTTGGTCAGAGACAGGCAGTGCTTATCATATATGCTGATTTCCTTTCCTTCCACCACTTCCGTTTTCAAAGAAGCTAGTCTCTCTTTGTCACAAAAGCAATAGTATGCTTCGCCCTTATCAATCAGCTCCTTTGCATATTTCATATAAATGCCTGTCTTCATACGCTCACTCTGCACATAAGGACCATAGCCGCCATCCTTGTCAGGACCTTCATCATGTATCAGCCCCGTCTTCTCCATTGTTCTATAAATGATCTCCGTGGCACCCTCTACATATCTTTCCTGATCGGTATCCTCAATACGAAGCATGAAATCTCCGCCTTCATGCTTTGCAATTAAAAACTCATACAATGCGGAACGCAAGTTACCCACGTGCATCTTACCGGTAGGACTGGGGGCATATCTCGTTCTAATCTTCATTCCTATCTTCCTCCGTTCTGCACAGTCCATCCTCGTAAACTACTGTGCAATTGCTCTCTGGTCAGGCAGTTTCTCTGCCATACTTTTCTTATTTTAGCTTGTTTCTGATAAAACTGCAATCTATTTATAGTACAAATCCAATTTTTTGCAGACCTGATTTGTACTATACTTTTTCCAATTGCTTTTGCTAACCCTTTTAGATAATCCCTATGGTCTCTAATAAGGTTTTCTTATTGGAATCCTCATCCATATGTAATTCTTCTGATTTTGCAATCCGGGTACGTATATCCTGCATCTTTCTGTCAAGCTCTGCACTGGTTTCCGCACATTGTACAAGCTCCCTTGCAAGGATTTCCGTCTCATCATCCGGAATATTCTTCTTGTATCGCAGCTTATGCTCCAAGCTTGCCCAGAAATCCATTGCTATCGTCCGCAGTTGAACCTCCACCTTCATCATACGCTTTTCATTCTGCAGAAAAATCGGAATCTCTACAATTAAATGCAGACTCCGATAACCGCTTGGCTTAGGATTTTTAATGTAATCCTTCCGTTCAATCAAGGTGACATCATCCTGCTGAAGCAGACAATCTGCCAGCATATAAATATCGTCCTGAAACGAGCAAATCACACGCACACCTGCAATATCCCTGATATTTTCTTCCAAGGATTCAAAGGTCAACGGAACATCCTTTGCTCTCACTTTTTTCAAAATACTCTCCATAGACTTCATGCGGGTCTTGATGCTTTCGATTGGATTACGATCATACTGCAGGGAAAACTGTTCATCCAATACCCTGAATTTAGTCTCTATCTCCATCATTGCACAGCGATAATACGCCTCCATAGTCTTAAAGGGTAGGCTATTCTGGTGCATAAAATCAAAAAATTCATCCGACATCAAATTATTACGCACAAACTGTCTCTGCGCCTGCTGTAGTAACTGTTCCATCCCCATTTTAATAACCGTGTCCTTTCCATAACCTTCGAACTTTGTACCTTTGTTTAGCGGTTCCATGCCGAGGAATTTCCTCACTCAGCATTTTCGGTCTTAAACTACCTCTATTGTACCACCATTTTCCTTCCTTGTCTGTAAAATGCATGTAAAAAGACTATGAAACCTTTTCTATATCGGTTCATAGTCTTTTTAGATTCTTTTAATCTTTTATGGTGTCTTCGGTTGCATTATAAAATGGTAACACTGTGCTGACTGACGTTCTCATCCGGAATTTGTTTTTCTGCTGCTTTCTTAAATTTATCCAGTTCCTTTGCCGCCTGGTTCACCGCAATGTTAGTACCTGCACCTGCGACACAACCTCCCGGACAGGCCATTCCCTCTATCAGACAGCCATTCATCTTTCCTGCCTTAGCAAGCAGGAGAATCTTTCTGCATTCTGCCAGGCTTTCCGCATGCGCGATATGCACCTCTGTTCCGGGATAATATTTTTTTATACATTCTTCAATTGCACTGGCAACACCGCCTGCCACTCCGTAACCACGTCCTGCACCTGTAGCATCCTGCATCTTGTCCATGGCCTGAATCTCTTCTAACAGGATTCCCTTAGCCTCAAACATTCCGGTCAGCTCTTCAAACGTAATTACAAAATCCACATCCGATCTGACGGTTCTTCGGCTTGCTTCCAGTTTTTTGGATGCACAGGGACCGATAAATACCACCAAAGCATCCGGATGCTCCTGTTTGATTATACGCGCAGTGGCTACCATAGGGGTCAGCTCATTACTGATTTTATCAATCGTCTCCGGGAACAGATTCTTTGCCATCACAGACCATGAAGGGCAGCAGGAGGTCAGCGCAAACGCCTGATTTCCGCTGGCAACCTCCTTCACATAATGCTCTGCCTCAGCCATGCATCCCATATCCGCACCGATAGCAGTCTCATAAACCTCTGAAAATCCCAATTCCTTCAAAGCCGTCTTAAACATCTCCGGAGACACCTTGGTTCCGAATTGTCCCACAAAAGCAGGGGCAACCTGAGCAATAATCTTTTTGCCGGACTGCATCGCCCGAATCAACTGGAATATCTGTGATTTATCCGCAATTGCTCCAAAGGGACAGCTCACCATACATTGCCCACAGGAGACACACATTTCATTGTCGATAACTGCTCTTCCTACCCGGTCAGACTTGATTGCATTCACCCCACAGGCAGATTTACAGGGTCTCTCCTTATGGCAGATTGCATCATAGGGACATACACTCTGACATTTGCCGCACTTAATACACTTATCCTGATCTATTACAGATTTTCCATTCTCAAAACTGATGGCATCCTTCGGGCATACGCTCTGGCACGGATGCGCCAGACACCCCATACAGGAATCCGTCACTTCATACCGATTCTCCGGGCAGGCATTACAGGCAGAAGGAATCACCTGCATTAAGGGAGGCTCATAATACTTTTCGTCAATGTTGCTTTCCTCAAGTCCTTGCGTTAAATGTCCCGGTTTTTCTCGATTTTCAGGGCGCAGGCTCATACCCATGGCAAGGCGGATCCTTTCTCGGATAATAGCACGGTCACGATAAACGCTGTCCCAGAATTCAGATTCGTCATAATCTACAATCTTATAAGGCAATGCCTCCATATCATCCTTCAGATTCTTGGAATTATATGCCAGATTTGCCACTTCTTTAAATACTCTTCTTCTACGTTGTCTAACAGGTGTATCTATACCTCTCATGGAACTCATAGGGATTCTAAGCCTTTCCTTTTATGATTCTTAGTTTATAGTTGTTTCGGCTTTTGGGGTAAATCTGTTTCTTAATTACCGATGTACTAGCCTCTAATCTGTCCGTTTCCGCATATAGTGTATTTATAGGATGTCAGTTCCTTGAGTCCCATAGGACCTCTCGCATGGAGCTTTTGGGTACTGATGCCAATCTCTGCACCAAAGCCAAACTCAAAACCGTCCGTAAATCGCGTTGACGCATTGACATAAACACATGCTGCATCCACTTCCTTTAAAAATTGTTCTGCTGTTTCTGCATTTTCGGTGATAATGCATTCCGAGTGCTTGGTATTGTAACGATTAATATGGGCTATGGCCTCATCCACACTCACTACCGTCTTCATGGAAATAATATAATCCAAATACTCCTTTCCGTAGTCCTCCTCCGTCGCGGGTATACAATCTGTCAAAACCTCACAAATACTCTCATCACCGCGCATCTCCACATTCTTTCTGCGAAGTGCCTCTGCCAGTCTTGGCAGAAATTCCTCTCTGATATCCTTATGTATTACAAGAGACTCACAGGCATTACAAACACCGATTCTCTGGGTCTTTGCATTAATAATGATTTTTACAGCCATATCAATATCTGCTTCTTTATCCACATATATATGGCAGTTACCGGTACCGGTCTCAATCACGGGAATCGTACTGTTCTCAACAACACTGCGGATTAAGCCTGCCCCACCTCGTGGAATCAGTACATCCACAAATTCATTCAGCTTCATGAAGGCAGCAGTAACGGTCCGGTCCGTAGCCTCAATCAACTGAATGGCATCCTCTGTGATACCGCTCTCTGCAAGGGATGCACGCAGCACCTTCACAATCGCAATGTTAGAATGAATCGCATCACTGCCCCCCTTTAGAATGACCGCATTACTCGTCTTAAAACATAATCCAAATGCATCCGCAGTTACATTGGGGCGAGACTCATAAATAATTCCAATTACACCAAGGGGTACTCTTCTTTTTTCAATCTTAAGTCCGTTAGGACGTTCAAAACGCTCCATCACCTCGCCGATATAATCAGGAAGGTCAGCAATCTGAACAAGTCCCTCCGCCATAGCTTCAATACGTTCCCGTGTAAGACGGAGACGATCAAGCATACCGGGATGCATACCGTTCTTCTCACCGGCTTCAATATCCTTATCGTTTGCATCCAAAATTTCCTGCTGATAACGGATCAGGCACCTTGCAGCATTCCTAAGTGCATTATTCCTGTCTTCAGCAGCAGCTTTTTGTAATGAATATTTTGCAGCTACCGCTGCCTTCCCCATTTCCTGCAAATCAGTCATAGCTTATACCCTTTCTGTTTCTCAATTCTATTTAGCATTTCTGTTTCATACGCATATCACCTGATAGGGTTTAATATCCAGCTCCTGCGAAGGAATTTCCTTCAGCATCTGACATTTGAATCCAACTGCAATACTGCGAAGCTGCAAAAGCTCCTTATCCTGCAGATATTTGTCATAAAATCCTTTTCCATATCCGATGCGGTTACGGCTTCCGTCAAAGGCAACCCCCGGCATAAGCAGTAATGTTCTCTGCGCCGTCTCTTCTTCATAGGCAAAAGCTTCCCCTTCGCCCCTTGGTTCCCAAATTCCTTTATAGCCCGACTCCAGTTCCTCCAAAGAGGACACTCTGAAAAACTGCATTTCTTCTCCCAGCACCTTGGGCAGGTACAGCTTCTTTCCTTTTCTCAGGGCATCCTTTAAAATATCCGTGACATCAATTTCACTCCCATATGGTACAAACCCCAGCAAAGAATCGGAAAGATAATACCACTGATGTCCTATAATGCGCTCCGACAATACACAGGAAGCCCTATTTCTCTCTGAATTATCAAGCTCATTTCGTTGTTTCAGTACCTCTCTCCTAAGCTGTGACTTACTGACACCTGCTGTTATATCAGCTTTTCCGGCTGTTTCCATTTATCCTTGCTCCGTATTTTTCTCCCAGATTTTCGATGGTACCATCCTCTTTCTCCACACTGATGCTATCAAGCTGCACCTTTAAATTTGCTCTCACATTAGCAATATATTCCTTGCGTAAACAAGTCTGCTCCTGCTTTTCCTCATCGGTCAGTCCTTCTGCCTGTGATTTATGATACAATTCGTTAATCCGTTTTATTCTTTCATCCATATTCATGATATATTTCCTGCCTTTAACCGTCACCGCCCTCTCTACGTCGCATTACAATGCACTGCCGGTCCGGTAACCTTCTTTATGATACACCTTACTTATGCAGATTTTCTACATAGAGATGTAAGTCGAATGCTTCATCCCTGTGGGCTACAAACAAAGTACCTTCCTTCTTTCCTGACAAAATCCTGTGCAGCACACCGATATCCTTGCTGTTGGCAATGATCATATCCACATCAGATTTTGTGGCAATCTCAGCTGCTATCAGTTTCGTATTCATTCCGCCTGTTCCCACATTACTGCCTGTACTGGATTTTCCCATTTCCATCAATTCTTCTGTCAATTTATCCACCTGCTCAATAAATTTTGCATCGGGATTCTGTCTGGGGTCATCCGTATAAAGACCATCAATGTCTGACAGAAGAATCAACAAATCTGCATCAATCAACGCAGCTACAATTGCAGAAAGGGTATCATTGTCTCCAATACCGATTTCATAGGTTGCTACAGTATCATTCTCATTTACGATTGGGATTACACCCATTTTCAGCAATTCAGAAAAGGTGTTGTGTGCATTGTATCGATTCAGATCATCCACAATGGTATTTTTCGTCATCAGAATCTGTGCTGATATTTGATTATATTCAGCAAACAGCTTTTGATAGGTCATCATCAGTCTTGCCTGACCCACGGCAGAGCACGCCTGTTTCACCGCAATCACCTCCGCAGGGGTCTCTCCGTTTATTCCCTTCAGATTTAACGCTTTTTTCCCGGCTGCGATTGCACCGGAGGTCACCAAAACAACATCCTTCCCCTGATTGCGGATATCGCTGAGCTCTCTAACCAGCTTCTCCAGACGAATATAATCCATATCCCCTGTCTCCGCATGCTGCAAAGAGGAGGAACCAATCTTAACCACGATTCTTTTCTTGTTTTTTATTAATTCTCTTAAGTTCTCCACCTCAAAAAAGTCCTTTCCTTCAATACAATAGTCCTATTCTACTGCATTTTTTTTACTACGTCAATTTTATGAAGGATAAATCAGCATTTTTTTGCATATACAGATGCAATTGCCTCTGCAACCCTGATTCCATCCATTGCGGCCGAGGTAATTCCTCCTGCATAGCCTGCGCCCTCCCCGCAGGGATAAAGCCCCTTGATTTCTGACTGCAGATTTTCATCACGATGTATCCGTATGGGGGAAGATGTTCTGCTCTCCACACCTAAAAGTATCGCGTCTTCATGGTCAAAGCCCTCGATCTGTCTTCCGAAGACCTCCATTCCTTCCACAAAAGCCTGATTACATTCCTTAGGTAGGATAAGGCTTACATCAGCCCATGTGTAAGAGCCCTTACAGCAGGGGGCAAATCCTTCCGAATTTAATCTGTCATATTCCTTCCTTTGTTCAGGGGATTGTTCCCTTAAATATGTCTCTAACGATATATCCTGATTTACACATTCCTTAAAAACACCATATCTTTGGGCAGGAATCCTGCCCTGTCCCAGCCGATAGGCGCGCTCCTCCAGCTTACGTTGGAATTCAATCCCTGCCAATGGATGCTCCGAACCATAATCCTCCGGTGTCACGGATACAATAATTGCACTGTTCGCATTCTTCCCATCCCGACCACTGTAGCTCATGCCGTTCACCGCACACCGTCCCTCTTCCGAGGACGCATTCACAACATAACCTCCGGGACACATGCAGAAGGAATATACTCCCCTACCCATACCGGTTCTTGCCGTAACCTTATAAGCTGCCGCACCTAAGGTACCGGGATTCCTTTTCCCATACTGACTCAGGTTGATCATCTCCTGAGGATGCTCTACTCTTAATCCTACAGCAAAGGCTTTTGCCTCCATGGGAATCCTTTTTTCATAAAGCATTGCAAAGGTATCTCTTGCGCTATGTCCGATGGCAAGCACAAGCTGCTCGCAGGGAATCACTTCACGGTCGTTTACTCTGATGCCATTCACCCGTCCATTTTGCAATAAAATATCTGTCATTTGATTTTCAAAGCGTACTTCTCCTCCCAGTCTGATAATCTCCTGACGCATTTTTTTTACGACCCTGCTTAATACATCTGTACCAATATGAGGTTTGGCTTCATATAAAATAGATTCCTTCGCTCCGAATTTCACAAAGGTCTTAAGTACCTCCCGGTTTCTGCCGTCCCGGTCTTTAACCAATGTATTCAGCTTCCCGTCAGAGAATGTACCTGCACCACCTTCTCCAAATTGAACATTGGAGGATGGCTTCAGAGGCGCTCCATTCCAAAAGGCCTCTACATCCGACTGTCTGGCATCCACATCCTTGCCTCGCTCTAAAAGTATCGGCCGATATCCGTGCAATGCCAGATAATACCCACAAAAAAGTCCCGCCGGTCCTGTTCCGATAATAACGGTAGGATGCTCCTGCGGCTTATCCCCCAAAGCCGGAAATTGGTACTCCTGTTCCTTCACCTTCTGAACCTGCTCCCCAAGTCCTTTTTTCCTGCAAAGTCTCTGTAACACCTTGTCTTCATTTCTGATATGCATTTCAAGCGTATAGATATAAAAAATATCCGGTTTCTTCCGGGCATCGATGGATTGTCTCACAATATCAAATCTTAAGATATCCTTCACCTGAATCCGCAGAAGCTCCGCTGCTTTCCTCTGCAACTCTTCCATGGTATGTTCTGTATGTATTTTTACCTGATTCACACGAAGCATAATAAAACTTACCTTTCCGCAACCGCCATTCCGGCAAGATATCCGCTGCACCACGCCCAATGCAGATTATAGCCGCCACATTTACCGTCAACATCCAGGATTTCACCTGCAAAATAAACACCCGGAACAAGCTTAGACTCCATCTTGTCCGACACCTCCGTTGTGTCCACACCACCTGCACATACCTGTGCATTCTCATAGGAATTGCTGCCTGTTACATGCAGCTTCCACTGACGGCACAGCTTATAAACCTGTTCGACAGCCTCTACATCACTCTCTGCAACAGGTATATTTGTTTTCAGTCCTGCCAGCTTGATAAATAATGTCATAAGCTTTTTATTCAGCATTCCTGTAAAAAATTCTTCTACCGTCCTGTCTGTCTGCAAAAGCCTCCGGCCGGCAATCAGCTTAAGAAAGGAAGCTTCGTCATAATCCGGCAGCAGATTAATAATAACCTCCACCGATTTTTGTTCCTGTAATATGTAATTTACCACACGGCTGACCTGAAATACCGGAATTCCGGAAATCCCATAATCAGTAAACTGTATTTCACCAA
>CAYOHU010000056.1:883-8749 GCA_964403845.1 uncultured Acetatifactor sp. | reverse complement strand
GAATCCCTCATTGTCTGCTTTTGGAGATTTTCACCAAGAACGGAATCGGAACAGCTATCGTCAAAGAGGAAGAGGTATAAATACGAAGGCTTGGAGATAAATCCTTAAAAAATGTTAAAACAAGCGGCAGATTGAAAAGAGGATGGATTATGAGTAAAATGCAGGAATATATTGAAGAGGCAGAAAGCGTATTGCTTCACACATATAATCGTTACCAGATCGTGTTAGATAAAGGCGAGGGTGTATATCTGTATGATATCGAAGGCAAAAGGTATCTGGATTTTGTAGCAGGGATTGCAGTATTTGCCTTGGGATATCATTATAAAGACTATGATGAGACGCTTAAGAATCAGATTGATAAGCTGATGCATACGTCAAATTATTATTATAATACACCTGCAATTGAGGCTGCAGAGAAGGTGAAGAAGGCATCGGGGATGGACAGAGTGTTCTTCACAAATTCCGGTGCGGAAGCCTTGGAGGGTGCTGTCAAGGCAGCCCGTAAATATGCCTATATGAAGGATGGCACAACCGACCATGAGATAATTGCCATGAATCATTCCTTCCACGGGAGAACCATGGGAGCACTTGCAATTACCGGAAATCCGAAATATCGAGAGCCCTTTGAGCCCCTGATCGGAAATGTAAGGTTTGCGGATTTGAATGATTTTGACAGCGTACTTGCTCAGGTAACAGACAAGACCTGTGCCATTATTTTGGAGCCTGTACAGGGCGAGGGTGGTCTTACCCCTGCAACAGAGGAGTTCCTGACGAAGGTTCGCGCGCTCTGTGACGAAAAGGATATCCTTTTGATTTTCGATGAAGTACAGTGCGGTATGGGAAGAACCGGATATCTGTATGCATGGCAGAGATTCGGCATCAAGCCCGATATCATGACAACTGCCAAGGCCTTGGGCTGCGGAATCCCCGTGGGTGCTTTCCTGATGACGGAGCGTGTTGCACAGAATTCCCTTACCAGCGGCGACCACGGAACGACCTATGGAGGCAATCCCCTGGCATGTGCAGCAGTGGCAAAAGTGCTTGATTTATTTGAAGAAGACCATATAATAGAACATGTAAGAGAAGTGGCACCTTATTTTGAGGAACGTCTTCAGGAGTTGGTTGATAAATACGATTGCATCATCGAGAGGCGCGGTGTTGGCTTTATGCAGGGATTGGTATTCACACAGCCTGTAGGCGGGATTATCAATCGTGCTATGGAGAAGGGCTTACTGGTAATCAATGCAGGTCCTAATATTATCCGTTTTGTTCCTTCTCTGATTATCACCGAGGAAAATATTGATGATATGATTGCAATTTTGGATAGTTGTATTGCGGAGTAATGTATGAATCTGAAAAAGAGAATGATTTCAGTTGCGGCAGTAATTGCTATGGCTGCCGCAGTTTTCTATGGAAGTACTTTGGAGATGAGCGGTATCGGGGAAGAGGAGAGCCGCTTTTCTTGGTTTAGACAGAAGAAAGAAACAATATATTTCTGGTATGCGGATGACACGCTGACAGCTTATCTGAACAGTGCGGCAGTAGCATTTGGGGAGAGAGAGGAGGTACGTGTCATACCGGTGCTTGCCTCTGACAGTGAATATCTGGAGGCCATCAATCAGGCATCTCTTCGGGGCGAACAGACACCGGATGTTTATCTGCTCAGCAATGATTCGCTGGAAAAGGCTTATCTTGCGGGACTTGCCGGCGAAATACAGGATGTGCGGGATATCTGTAACAGTGGGCACTTTTCTCAGGCTGCACTTTCGGCAGTGGAGTATAAAGGCAAAAAAATCGCATATCCGCTGTTTTATGAGACCAGTGCTTTGCTATATAATGAAACCTATTTGGAGGAATGGGCGGAGCAGCAGGCCTTGAAGGAACAGGCAGAAGCATCGGAGGAAACGGAAGGCTCTGATGAGGCGGCGGCAGTGGATGAGATATTGCTGCAACAGAGAAAACAGGAGTATTTTGCTACAGCGATACCTGCGACTGTGGACAGTATTCTAAACATTGCAGATACCTTTGATGTCCCGGAAGGGGTTGAGGGTGTCATGAAATGGGATGTTTCGGATATCTTTTATAATTACTGGGTTTTGGGAGAGTATATGATTGCAGGCGGCGACGCCGGAGACGATTCGCAGAATATGAATATCAACAATGCGCAGACGGTTCAATGTCTTGATGTATACAAAAGCCTGAATCAGTTTTTCTCTATTGAATCCGATACCGTAACCTATGATTCTGTTATTCAGGAATTTATTGACGGTAAGATTGTATTTACAATTGCAACGCCGGATGCCGTGAAACGCCTTGCGGAGGCAAAGGCAGACGGCAGCTTTGCCTATGAGTACGGCTTTGCACCCATGCCGGATATCAGTGCCGATTTGAAAAGCCGTTCGATGTCCGTCACGAATGTGGCTGTTGTGAACGGATATTCAGCTAATAAAAAGCTGGCAAATGAATTTGCCGCTTATCTGGCGGAGGAGTGTAGTGCGGAGCTGTATGAGCGGACGGGTAAGGTGTCCGCCCGCTTAGGTGCAAATGCAGATAATGGTGCATTACAGATTTTTATGGAGGAGTATGCGGACAGCATACCGCTTCCCAAAATGATGGAGACCGGGAATTTCTGGCTTCAGCTTGAAATCCTATTTTCCAAGGTGTGGAACGGCGCGGATGCGGCAGCGGCATTACAGCAGCTGGCAGAGCAGATGGCGATGCAGCTTGGACAATAGTGACGCAGTGAGAAGGACAGGAGCCGGAGCAATGCATAATTTACCAATCATGGGATAAGATACTATCAGATGTATATTACAGAAAGGTGGTATTCCCATGATTGGTTTTTTTATTGCACTGCTCTCCGGGGCACTGATGAGTGTGCAGGGAGTGTTTAATACACAGGTGACAAAGGCGTCAGGCATTTGGGCGGCAAGCTCCTTTGTGCAGCTGTCGGCACTGGTGGTTTGCCTTGGAGCGTGGCTGTTTACGGATCGAAGTGCATTGCTAAAGGTTTTTAGTGTGGAGCCTAAATACATGCTGCTGGGAGGGGCTATCGGAGCATTTATTACGTATACGGTGATTAAAAGTATGGAACAGCTGGGACCGGCAAAAGCAGTGATGCTGATTGTGGTGGCACAGCTTCTGGTGGCATATGTAATTGAATTGTTCGGTGCTTTTGGTGTGGAGAAGCAGCCGTGGGAGTGGAGAAAAGCAATCGGTATGGCAGTGGCAATTGCAGGCATCATTATTTTTAAGTGGAAATAGTGCTTAAGATGTGAAAACACCCTTGTAAATTAAATTCAATTAATTTACAATGAAGGTTATCAGCATAGAGAGGCAGCCCTTTGTTTTGCGGTCCGTGTAAGCGGAGCGAAGGAGAGGGACTATGATGAAAAAAAGGCAATATTTGAAATATATTACAATGATGTTTGCAGGCTGCGTTTTGTTATGCCGGAACATCACCGGATGCGGCATCCGCGACTCTGCACTTGTGATTCCCCTGGAAGAATCAGAACCGGATGCAGGTGAGGCTGAGGAAACGAAGGAACTGATCAAGGCACAGGAGGTAATCTGTGTTTACGTTTGCGGCGCGGTGGTTGCGCCCGGAGTGTACGAAATTCCGGAGGAAAGCAGAGTGATTGATGCACTGCAGGCAGCCGGAGGCTTTACTCAGGATGCCGGGTTGGAAGCTGTGAATCTGGCAGCGAGGGTGAAGGATGGAGAACAGCTGTATTTTCCTACGGAGGCAGAGGCGGAAGAAAGCAGACAGGCCGGGGAAGCGGAGGCAAACGGACTTGTGAATATCAATACTGCGGATCTGTCCCGGCTGATGACTTTGCCGGGAATCGGGGAAAGCAGAGCGCAGGATATTATTGCATACCGGGAGAAATACGGAGAATTTGAAGAAAAAGAGGATTTGAAGAAGGTTCCGGGAATTAAAGAAAATATGTATGCAAAGCTGTGTGATAAAATTGCGGTGCAGTAGCTCAGCGGCAGAGAATGTGATTTATGACGAGAAAGGGCAGGACAAAATGGCAGATAAGAAAGTGTTGGTCGTAGATGATGAGAAATTGATTGTAAAAGGAATCCGTTTTAGTCTGGAGCAGGATGGGATGCAGGTTGACTGTGCCTATGATGGTGAGGAAGCGGTGGAATATGCACGCAATAATCAATATGATATCATTCTTCTGGATGTGATGCTTCCGAAGCTCACCGGCTACGAGGTCTGCCAACAGATCAGGGAGTTTTCCAATGTGCCGATTATCATGCTGACTGCAAAGGGTGACGATATGGATAAAATCCTTGGCTTGGAATACGGTGCCGATGATTACATAACCAAGCCCTTTAATATTTTGGAGGTTAAGGCACGTATCAAGGCGATTATGCGTAGAGTGGAACCCAAAAGAGCTGCAGACGATGTCGCGAAGGTTGTAGAGAGCGGTGATATGCGTCTTGATTGCGAAGGAAAGAGAGCTTACATTGCGGGAAAGGAAATTGGATTAACCGCGAAGGAGTTTGAGGTATTGGAGCTTTTGATGCTCAATCCCAATAAGGTTTACAGCAGGGAGAATCTGCTGAAGCTTGTATGGGGTGCGGATTATCCCGGAGATGTGCGGACAGTGGACGTACATATCCGCCGACTGAGGGAGAAGATCGAAGAGAATCCCAGTGAGCCGAAGTACGTGCATACCAAGTGGGGTGTGGGATATTATTTCAAAAATGGTGCTGAATAGTTACCATAAACGTATATTTGGATGGTTGAAATGATAGCAAAAGTGAAAGATAAAATATTAAATTTATGGCCCATCCGCAGTCTGCGGGTGCGCATTTTTTTCATTATTTTGTTGGTAGGTATCTGTTCGGGTGTTCTGATGCGCTACAGTATTGTGGATAACTATGAGGAGCTGGCCGTGGAGCAGCGGTCTACCGCAGTTCAGAATCAGCTGACCATATTGGCCAGTCATTTGGTCAGCAATAATTATATAACACAATATCGATCTCAGGACCAGATTTATCGGACATCCAGAGAAGTGATTAATGCGGAGCTGGAAATGCTGTCCAATTTGTATGAAGGTCGTGTAATGATTATCAATGGTAATTTTGAAGTAGTGCACGACACCTACGATATCAGCGAGAAGAAAACTATTATTTCGGAGGAGGTTATCAAGTGTTTTCAGGGTGTGAATACCTCCAGATATGATTCAGAGCACGGATATATCGAAATGACGACCCCGATTATTGATACGTCTATTGTTTCCAATACAGAGGGAAACACACAGAATGGTATGGGAGCAATTGTCGGTGTAATGCTGACCAGCATCTCCACGGAGAATATTTCATCGGCTGTGGAAGAGTTAAATCGTAAGGCCGGCATTTTGGAAGTACTGCTGATCATGGGAATTGTGGCTCTGGCAATGGTGCTGTCTACAATGATAGCACGTCCCTTTAATCGGGTTACGGAAGCCATTAACGAGGTAAAGGCAGGGTACAGTGACGAGGCTATTTCTGTTCCGGATTATGTGGAAACAGTACATATTGTGGATGCCTTTAACGAGGTTGTAAAGCGCATGAAAGCCCTGGATGATTCCAGACAGGAATTTGTAGCAAATGTGTCCCATGAGCTGAAAACTCCTATGACATCGATTAAGGTGTTGGCGGATTCTCTTTTGATGCAGGAAAATGCGCCGGCAGAGCTGTATCGGGAATTCATGGAGGACATTGTATCCGAGATAGACAGGGAGAATCGGATTATCACAGATTTACTGGCTTTAGTGAGATTGGAGAAGAAAGTACAGGATCTGAATATCGTGCCTCTGAATATCAATGATTTGACGGAATTGATTCTGAAGCGTCTTCGTCCGCTTGCCCGTAAGAAGGATGTAGAGGTGGTCTTTGAGAGTATGCGCCCCGTCGTCGCGGAGGTGGATGAGGTTAAGATGACTCTTGTTATGACGAATCTGGTGGAAAACGCCATTAAATACAACAAAGAGCATGGCTGGGTAAAGGTGACATTGGATGCCGATCACCAATTCTTTACCCTTGAGGTGAGTGATTCCGGATTAGGTATTCCGGAGGAATCACTGACCCATATTTATGATCGTTTTTACCGGGTGGACAAGTCCCATTCACGAGAAATCGGGGGGACAGGTCTCGGGCTGGCGATTACCAAGAGTGCCGTACTGATGCACCGGGGTTCCATTACCGTCACCAGCACGGAGGGAGAAGGTACCAGCTTTCTGGTGAAGATTCCGTTAACTTATATTGCACAGCAGACTGTGTAACAGTCGATAAAGGTTTTTAGGTATGAAGAAAATTAGTAGCTTATGGTTATGTCTTCTATGTGTTCTGGTATTTGGTGCCTGCGGCAGCGTGGAGGATGACAATACAAACAGATATCCGGTCTATTACATTAGTAATTCGGAGACGAAGGTGGAAATGCACGAGCATGAAATGCAGTCTGTTACGGATGAAGAACAGCTGCAGGAGTTGATAGACTGTCTGTCCACTGCTCCGGACAAGCTGGAGTATAAAGCACCTCTTGCCATGGGTTTTCAGCTGCTTGCAGCAAGCGTGGCGGATGGAAAGGTATTGCTGGATGTAGATTCGTCATACAAAAAAATGCCGGCGACCACAGAAGTGCTGGTGCGTGCTGCTATTGTGCGTACCCTGACGCAGCTACCCAATATCAATTATGTGGGGATTACGGTGGAAGGTGCGCAGCTTTATGATAACATTGGTGAGGTTGTGGGCTGGATGGGTAGCGACGAGTTTATCAATAATGACGGCAGTGAGATTAACAGCTATGAATTGACAAAGGTAAAGCTATATTTTGCCAACGGAAACGGGGATAAGCTGATTGCGGCATATCGTGAAAAGTACTATTCCACCAATATACCGCTGGAGCGATTTGTGGTGGAAGAATTGATTGCTGGTCCCAGTGAACAGCTGGAAGGAATTTATCCTGTTGTAAATCCGGGGACTAAGGTAATCAATGTTATGACAAAGGATGGAATCTGTTATGTGAATCTGGACGCCAGTTTCCTGACTGTCGTAAACAATGTTTCTACGGAAATATCCATTTATTCCATAGTCAATTCTCTTGTGGAACTGAGCAATGTCAATAAAGTCCAAATTCTCATTGACGGTGAGATCCCGTCTACCTTTAGCACCAGTACTTTTGAACGTAATCTGGATTATGTAACCACATTGGTGAAAGAGTTCGAATAGAAGATAGAAATTCAGGAAGGATGCAGGATGCGTAGACCATTATTTATGGTGTGCCTGTGTCTGGTAGCCATAGCCGCGGTGCGGCTGTGGTTATATGATTTTCCGGATACGGATGTTTCTGTGGACGGGGAAATCGTAGCAGTTACAGGCAGGGTGATTCAAAAGGACACCCAATCATTTATTATTCAGGTTGTTTCATTATCAGACGCCGCAAATCTGCGGCAAAACATTCCCTTTGATGAAAATTTAATATGTGAATACGCTGAGTCGTCAGAAGCGGCAACAGACGCAGCCAATGGAGGGACGTCTGCGAAGCAGGAGAGTGTATGCCCACGCATTGGCAGTATGGTAAGTTTACGAGGGCTTTTCCGGTCTTTTTCGGAAGCAACCAATCCCGGAGAATTTGATGCGGCAATGTATTATCGCACGCTGGGAATCGGTGGGAAAATTACAGATGTCAGAGTGGTAGCCCAAACTGAGGAGTACCTCGTATGGAGGGAACTGCTCTATCAACTGAGGACGTATCTGAAAAACCGGTTATATTCTGTTTTTCCCCAAAAGGAGGCATCAGTGCTTGCCGCGATTCTGATAGGAGATAAGGAGGAGCTGGACAAGGACATTAAAGACTTGTACAAGGAA
>CAYOHU010000056.1:0-873 GCA_964403845.1 uncultured Acetatifactor sp. | reverse complement strand
TGGGATCATTCATATTCTGTCCATATCCGGCTTGCACATTACGATGCTTGGAATGAGTATTTATCGGTTGCTCCGGCGTTTCGGAGTGCCCGTGTGGCTTGCTGCAATGTGTGGAGGAATTATTTTGTGCCTTTATGGTATCATGACGGGTTTGAGCGTATCAGCGTGCAGGGCGATAGGTATGTATTTGATTCGTATGCTGGCAGAGGTGGTAGGACGGACTTATGACATGTTGACTGCTCTGGCAGTGATGGCAGCAATTATGGTATGGCAGAATCCTTTGAATTTGTATCATGCAGGATTTTTGCTCTCCTTTGGTTCTGTTTTGGGAATTGGATGGTTTTATCCCGCACTTTTGCCCGAGGAGAAGCAAAATTCTACCGGGAGGTATGAGCCTCAAAAATGGAAAAGGATTCTGAGTAGTCTGTGGTGCCGGCAACGGAGAAAGCTGATTCAGTCAATAACAGCAGGAGTATCTATTACACTGTTTACGCTTCCTATCCAGCTATGGTTTTATTATGAGGTGCCGACTTATTCCGTCTTTTTGAATCTGTTGATTCTTCCCTTCATGAGCCCATTGATGATGACCGGGTTGGTGGCAATGTTTGTTCCCGGAACAGGAATCATCGGAACTATTACATGTCTGATTCTGCAGGGTTATGAATACCTCTGTGAGTATTTCCAACAATTGCCTTTTCACACATGGAATCCCGGACAACCGGAAATCCGGCAGATTGTAGTGTATTATTTGCTTCTCCTGCTGGTGGTATATCGAAAGAAAGCATTTCTTGTGCAATGTCGAATACTTGCTTCTTTAGTGCAATGCCGAAAGAAAGCTTCTTTGATGCAATGCCGAAAGAAAGCTTCTTTGAT
>CAYOHU010000055.1:0-8795 GCA_964403845.1 uncultured Acetatifactor sp. | reverse complement strand
GATATGTGTCAAAAATGCAATCCATACGTGCCGTATTCCGCACCGAAGCAATCAGCACCACCAGATTCAATGCAGGATATCTCCGAATCAGCTCCTGTTGAATCTCGTAGGCATTATTCTCATAGATATCCACAATAATCAACTGCTTCGGATTATGTCCTGCAATCTGTCTGCAGAGCTCACTGCCGATGGAGCCTCCTCCTCCGGTGACCATCACCACCTTGTCCCGCACATAGTTCAATACTTCTTCCGTATTAATCTGTATCGGGTCTCTGCCCAACAGGTCTTCGATTTCCACATCTTTTAACTTGGAGACGGATACATCCCCATTAATCAGCTGGTACATGCCGGGAAGCGTACGCAGCTTGCAGCCGGTCTCCTTGCAGATATCCAGTATTTCCTTTCTGGTCTGCGTTTGGGCTGTGGGGATTGCAAAAATAATCTCATCAATGCTATATTCTCCCACCGCATCCACGATTTGATCTCGTCCGCCTACAATGGGAATCCCACGCATAAATTTGCCATGGCATCCCACCTGATCGTCGATAATACATTTCACATTCAGATTCACGAACTGGCTGCTCTCAATCTCCTTTAAGATAGCATTCCCCGCAGCACCTGCACCGATCAGCATCACATTGCTTTTCTGATGGCGTCCCGTCAGCTCCGCTCTTTTGGAGTTAATCAGGCGCAAGATACGGTAGCTGAAGCGGATCAGGCAAGTAAAGGCAGTCAGCAGAAACCAGTAAAGCACATAATAGCTCCTGGGCATCTTCCTGTCTATGGCATAACACACAACCAACTGAGCCAGTGCTGCACAGGAAGTCGCAAATACGATGTTCAAAAGCTCCGTTGCGCTGGCATATCTCCACACGCTCTTATAAAGCTTCCAGAGGGCAAAGAATACCAGGGTCAAAATAATATTAATGGGAATAATATGTTCAAATTTTAATAAATAGTCCGTGGGAATTCCGTTAAAGCTGAAATCGAAACGCACATACAGTGCTGCAAAGGCTGCCACCACAATGGACATGATGTCCATAAGCAGCAATGCTATAATTCGATTAATGGGAATCTTCAGAAAATTTTTATTATTATTCATTTTACTTATGCCTCATCTGATAAATGTAATCAATCGATTAATTATAACACTGCTCTATTAAAAAAGCAACAAACATGTCGGGAACATGACAGTGATGAGCTTCATGAAATCTGTGTTTTCGCACAGACTTTCAATTCATAACCACATTTTTGGTCTTACGCATAGCTTCGTGCTCCTTCATTCACTTGATTGACATTTCTCAAGCAATTCCTCACATTCTATTTCATAGCAGTTGGCATAGCCATCACGCTCCCTACCGGCTCCCCATTCTTTGCCTTTATTGTACTTTTATAAGAGTAGTCAAGTCAACATAACGGCACGAATTCTAACAGGAAAAAGCAAACAATACAAGCAACAAAAGCCTATACTTTAACATGGAAAAAATTAACTGTTATGCCTCATAGGCGTAAAACGAGGCGTATGCCCGTGCACACGCCTCGCCAATTCCCATAATAACAAATATTGTCGCAACACTCATGGATTGTTGAAAGCTGAACATGTTGTTCGCCGTATACGCCAGTAGGCAGAAGCCGCAGGCTCCCATGATGGTTCTCAGTCTTTCCTCTGCCACGCTTTTCAGCTTTCCTGCATTGGTTCCGCGCCCCGTACCATACTGAAATAGCCTCACTATCGCACTGGTCATCATTCCCACGAATCCCACAAATCCCATCACTCCGGTATTTACGAGAATGGTCAGCCATTCGCAGTGGGCATTGGTCAGGCGGTCGGCTCCGAAATGCTCTGTTACCAAATTGGTCAGTTCCGCACCGGCGCCATGGCTGATATATGCTTCCATCGCATCCGGTCCCACACCAATGATTTTATGTAATAGGTCTTGCTCTGCAAAACACATCCACCCGGCTTTCCAGGTGGCTCCTCTGTTACTTCCCCATGAACCGGAGAAGGTGAAGAACGGATTCTCAGACAACGTCCCGATACTACCGGGCATCAGGGTATTTAACAGAATCATTCCTGCCAGAATGCACACCACCGCTGCTGCACCACCGCCTATCAGCCATTTCGCACATGTAAACAGCTTGGTCGGATACGTTCCGCGGTGATTGCATTTCTTCAGTCCCAGCACAAACGCAAGGGAGATGATTGCAGCCGCCACCGGGAAGCCGCTGTTTGTCAGCAGTTCAACAAAAGGGTCTTCAAAGGTGATCACCCAGCCGAATAGCTTCCGCAGGCACAGCACCGCCACACAGGTAACTGACAGTAGCAATGTTCCCTGCCAGAAGCCCGGCATTCTTTCTGCATCCTCTGCTGATAGGCAGAAGGTCACAATCAGCATCACTGCAAGGGCTACCAGTCCACTCAGACTTCCCTGTGTTACCAAGGTGGCAAAGCCAACAGCCACATAGGCTATCAGTAATATTAGCTTCTTGCCGGATACGGCTGTCCTACCGCGTTGTCCCCCACACTGCCACAGCAAATAGTATCCGCCAAAGAATACGGAGACCAGATATCCGCAGTACCAGTTGATATTGCCAATGGTGGAAAGGAAGCCCGGATTCTCCTGTCCCATATCAATGGGATAAATCCCAAACCGGTTCAGATATCCCAGCAGGAACACTATGCCCGATACCGGCAGAAACAGCAGGCACATCCAGCTTCGCGTCCTCCAGAATCTGGATATTGCGAAATAAATCCCCAGCAGGAACATCTGTGGCAAAAGGCCCATATACCATCCGTCACTTCCCCACAGAACCGTTCCCTGCCAGGTTTCCCGTCTGTATTCGGAACACAGATAGGATAAAAGCAGACTGACACCATAGAGGATTGCAAACATGTCTGTGACAGACAGATGCTTTCTGCATATTCTCCACAGCCATATGCACCGTTCCTTAAGGGGCTTTCCTGTATGCAGCAGCTCACTGCCAACCGGTTTCCCGCCACGACCTGCGACAGTGCCTTTTGTTCCGTGTCTTTTGCTCTTCTGCTTTTTCTTCACTCGCAGAAAAATCAGATACAATACAATTGAAGGCGCCAGAAACATGGCTGCTGTTACACTGATTTTTCGGAAAAACGTAGCCTTATTCGAACCAATATACGCAAATCCCTGTTCATTGTAAAATGGCATTACCACAATGACCAGCAGCATGTATATGCAGATCATTCCATCCAATAAATAACCCAAAAATTGTGTTCCGACATTCCATATAGAATTTTCTTTCTTGCGCTTACGCTTTAGTTTGTTGCTCATTTTCTTCTCTCCGGGAATTCTGATTCAATGTATTATCTTCTAACGATTATCAATGCCACTTCTTCATCACTTGCCGCCGGGTTTGATGCCATCACTGCAAGAATTCCTCTGACGTTCTCTTCACTTTCTTCCAAAAGCTCAGCAATTTTCTCCGCACTCAAGCCCCTGCCTTCTGTTACAAAATATCCGGTGTCCATTCCACATCCACATCATTTCCACCCGTCCCCGGTGTGGGTTCCGGAGTAGGTTCCGGTGTGGGTGTCGGTTCCGGTGTTGGTGTAGGGGTGGGCTCCGGCGCAGGCGAAGGCGTGGGCGTCGGTTCCGGTGTGGGTGTTGGGGTAGGTTCCGGTGCGGGTTTGGTCGTCGGCTTTGTCGCCGGCTTCACCGTATCCTTAGGAATCGTACCCTCTCGTCGGTTCACACCCCATTTGCCCAACAAAGCTCCCGAAGAGCTCTCACCGTCCGTCTCTCCTCCATTCCTGTCTGCATTTGTTCTGCTATCCTTATATGCCCGGAAGGGATCTTCTGCGGCATACTGCTCTGCATCCCCCAGCTTCTGCCACGCATCATTCAGATAAATCTGCAGTTCTCCATCAAAGATACGAACCTTGATGTCTGCCGGATTCATGGTTATCGCAGTACCGTCAGCTGTTCCCTCCTCAGGTGTCCCTTCTGCGTCTTTCCCAGCGCTTGTTCCGGGCTCAGCGGAGCCTTCCTGATTGTTTGCCTCTTCCTGCACCTCATAGGTCGTGACCGCAGGCATCTGTTTCCAGCCCATGGACTCTATGTCAAATGCCAAGGCTTCCGCATCCGTATCTGTGTTCAAGCCCACAAACAGGCAATTTCTCTCATCCTCCACATGGTAGGCATACACCTTACAGGTAGTGAAATCCGTATTCTTAATCAGAGATTTTATTTTATTTGCCGCAGGCTGTTCCAGGGTGGTCTTGCCCAGTTCATCAAAATGCCCGTGATAATCAGCATATTCCATGGTCTCTCTGTTACTCCACAGGGAGAATACGTCGCTTTTCTCCGTTCCGGTATGAATTGCCGCAGTGTAATCTCCTGTCAGTATGCCGTTTGCGAAAGCGCCTGTCTCATGATAAATGTCACCGGTATTGCCGTCACATAGCCAGGCTTCAAAGCTGCCCTGATACTGACCCTCTGTTATATCGGTGGTCAATAGCTGCACTGCGCCTCCCGAATAGCGAAGCACTTTTACCCGTTCTCCCAGATACCATACATCGGAATAGGGTGTTGCATTCTCTGTATATCCCACCTGTATCAGAAGCACTGTCTCGCTGTCTCTCTGTAGAAAATAGGTCCTGCTGCCCTCGTATAATTTTGGCATCATCGTATTAAACCATGCCTCACTGCTGATTAAATTCACGCTCTCATTCAGATATTCCTCCAGCTCAAGATTCTGAAGCATCAACCGGCCCTGTTCCCGGACCTTCGAGTCTTCCTCATTCAGATTCACACTGATGGTCTGAAGGGCTTCAAAAGCCTTCTCATCGTTATACAAACGATAGCTCTGCTCCAGCATGTCACGCTGTTTCAGAACCTTTCCCTGTTTCTGATAGAGCTCTGCCAATGCCTGATAGTCCTCCATCGTAAGCTCACCCCGATTGTAGCGGGTCTCATACTCCAAAATAGCCTTCTCATCCTCGGACAGCCCCGGCAGCTCAAGCTGTTCCGGAACAAGCTCCATAATCTGATCCTGAGCGGCATTTGACGGGTTTAACACATCTTCTCCGCCTACTCCGCAGGCTGTCATGCCTAACGTAAGCACTGTCAACATCATTACACCGTATCTATTTCTGTCTCTCATAATTATCCTTTTCATCCATATGCAGCAAAACTGTTTGATATCACTGTTCCAATGCGTCCGCGTCCGCAATCAGTTTCCGCAGGAACACATCCGCCTCAGAGCCCTGCTGATAGGTTCCTGCATTCAGTACCTGCTCCGCCAGTGAGTAGATACTTCTCGCCAGAGTCGGACCGTAGAGGGTGATTTGTCTTCCCTCCTTCTCCAGTATCATATATCCCCGGAACGCATACTCCACCTTATACTGGTTGGCAGGCAGCCCTACCAGTACGGAGGTATAACGGTATCTGTCGTTTACCGTCTCATAAATCTTGTCCGTCAAAGCACCATTGGCATCAGTACCATAGGACATACCGCTCAGTACTTTCTCTCCGCCCATAATCATAGGATACCTGCCGCGGTTGGCATTATTCATAATCAGCGTTCCGTACTCCTTCAGCCTGTAGCCATTCACTCCCGCGTTCAACAGCTGCTGCCGCATATCCGCAGAAACCCCCGTCTTAAACCGGATTCCCGCTTTACCGGTAATCCGAATGGAGAAGCCGTGATAGGTCAAAAGATTCGTAAGCTCCGGCTGTGGGGTCTCGATATAGGCTCCATCCTTGTAATCCAGGGTCCACACATACATGCCCGTGGGCACTCCTGATTCGTTATATTGATATACCACTGCACTTTGCGCCGCCGCATCTCCCGCACTGACACTCACAATCTGTCTTCCATTGCGCGTTACGGCAGTCTGTGCCACACCATCCACATAAACGGTGGTATCATAGCCTGACGGAATCTGCAGCACCACATTGCGAGAGGACTGCGGCATGGCACATGCGGTCTCCGGCATATTCTCATACACCGGAATCTTAAATACAAAAGGGCTCTCCAACGCACCGGCAGCTCTGTAAAGGTTGCGGATGCTCTTCGCCTCGCTGGCAGGCGCGGAGATGTTCTGCATATACTGATGGGTATACAATGCATACTCGCCCTTGGGATTCACATTATATTTCTGCAGGTACAGGGTGTCCTGTCCCTTGCGGATATAGTTGGCGGAAATCACATCTGCGCCACCTAAAATAGAGAAATAGGCATCACTCCAGGGAGGATTCTGACTTGCCGCGTATTTCAAGCCGTTCTCGATTACCTCCGTGGTAGTGGTGCCGGTGGCTCTCACATTAAAATAATTATACAGGCCCTCATATCCGGGATACGTTCCGGATATCAGCGCCGAGGTTCCGCTTCCCTGCTCCTGATAAATGCGGGCTGCCAGATGAAAGGGACTGACCCTGCGAATCTCTTCCGCTCCAATCGCCCAGATAATGTGAGCATAGGTCATATTGGTACCGGGGGCATTTTGATCCCCCTTCATAAAAGTATTCTGCAGGAAATTTTCCAACGCCGCCTCCGTGTGATAGGACGCATTGTAGGTCAGCTGCTCGAACTGGAAAATAGCATCCTCTGTCAGACTGTTACGAGGATCCATGTAATATTCCAGAATCTCTTCGGAAGCATAGAACCATGCTCCGTCATCATAAGCGCCTTCCTTGGTATACTCCGGAAAAGACTTGTGTACCAGGCTCTTTCCGCCGTCAATTTCCCTTGCTATGACAGTGTTCCAATCCAGCCCTGTCTTCATGGGTACAAAGGTCCAGCCCGGATGCTTGTCCTTCAACGTTTTCAACGCGGTCCGGTAGCTTGTGGGAAACTGTTCAATATCCGTATAGGCACTCCCTGTTGCTCCGTTTTCGTTCACACTGTATGTAGTGTAGGCGTTCGGATTCATCCCATAGGTTTCCTCCCACTGCAGGAAACGCTCATCAGAGGTCACCAGATAGCTTCCGGGAATGTAGCCACTGTATTCCCGCTCCCCGTCATGGAAGCTGATGTATTCCCACACCTGATAGCTGTCATCCGTCTGAACGTTCTGAATATAAACGGTTTGTCCGCTTGATACTTCTGTCACGATTTCAGCATCTGCAGAAGCCTCCACTCTCACAGGATAGGTATCACACAGATATACTACCGCCATCACTTCCCTGTCTGCCACAAGCTCCCGCAGAGCAGCACCGGCCTGCTCAACCCATTCTGTTTCCTCCGGTGTCAGAGCATAAGCAGTTGCATTTCCTCCAAAGAATACAGAGGTGATGGTATATACCATAAGCAACAGACCTGCTATTTTCTTTTTATATCTCATACATCTATTTCTCATGCGATTCCTTCCTAATTTTCTGCCGTCCGAATGTTTGTCACATAGGCAATGGCGAAGCCCTCAGCATTCATCATAACCTTGCATCCGGTCGGAATGCAAGACATTCCGGTAACTACCAATCTGCCGGTGGAATTCGCTGCTTGCAGTTCCTTACAAGCCCTTAAGCCTTTTATGCAGCACGCGGATTCCCTTGGGTGCCAGAGCAAAAAGTGTATGATAACATTTATTTTTCAGGGTCAGATGGGGATTCACAAGCCCTCTCACCCAGTTTTTTCTAAGCCATTTCACAATATCCCTGTACTGTATATTTGCTCCGGTCATTTGGGAAATGGGGATATGCAGCAGATACTCCAGACGCTGGAACACTCCGAACCGCAATGCCTCCTTCTTCAGAGATGGGTAAGCCTTCTCCACCAGTGCTGCAGCCACATCTGCATTATCCACACAATCCGCATATACTCGGGAGAAATTCTCCTTGTCGGCCTTGCGTGAGTTACTCCCGATCCGATAAAACACATGGTATGTCTGACCCGGCAGGGTTACCAGCCCCTCTATATCGGAAAGCATGTGAATCAGCAGAAAAAAGTCCTCGTTCAATTTCCCCACGGGGAAGCCTTTGTCCTCGAACAGCTCCCTATGTATGAGCTTGGTGCAAAAGGAACAGTCTCCCCGGTGCATGATAAGCTCTCTCATGAAATCCTCACTTTTGTAAAACACCGCTTCTGTCGGCGGCTCACAGATATCGGGAAGGCGGTTTCCCTGTTCATCAATCTCATCCCTACCGATCTGTGCCATCTGCGCACCGTAATCCGTTATCCCCCGATACAGGCGCTCATACATATCCGGCTCGATATAATCATCACTGTCTACGAATCCGAAATACTCTCCCTTTGCCTGAGCGATTCCCAGATTACGGGCAGAGGAAGAGCCCCCGTTCTCCTTGTGCAGTACACGGATTCTCCCATCCTCCTTGGCCAGAGCATCACAAAGCTGTCCCGTTCCGTCCGTGGAGCCGTCATCCACCAGCAAAATTTCAAGATTTGTATAGGTCTGCACCGTAATGGAATGTACACATCTGGGCAGATACTCCAAAATATTATAAACCGGAACTATGATACTAAGTAAAGGGGAAACCATATGCATATTGCTTCTCTCCGTTTTCTATAATTCGTGCTACAGTTTACGGAAGCTGCAGCTCCTTCCACATGCGACGTTCGGAAATGACAGGTGCCGGGGCACAGGGGTACAATTCCCCCATTGTATCGGGAACGGCTTCCGCTTTTCCGCCGGACAGCACCACCTTCTCGATCAGCTCCAGCAAATGTTTTGCCGCATTCTCCGCATTCCATACTTCCGTAACAGTCTCATAGGCATGCCTGCCTAATTCCTTGCAGAGCTGATTATCCTTCACCAGCTTTTCCACGGTCTCATAAAGCATCTGTGCATTCCCGTCACGGTA
>CAYOHU010000054.1:0-8823 GCA_964403845.1 uncultured Acetatifactor sp. | reverse complement strand
TGGGCACACGGCTTTTCGAGAGCCGCACCTTAAACCACTCGGACAACTCTCCGAATCGTCAACAGACGCATCTATTTTAACCAAAAAAGCGCTCTAATGCAAGCACTTTAAAATATTTATAGAAGTTTTTTTCGTTTTGATATATAATGAGGCAGTAAAAGCTGCAAAGGAAGAAATCCTTTTACAAGGGGCAAAAAACTGATATGAGAAAAAGAATAGAAATGACAGCAGCACTACTGTGCTTCGGAGTGCTGCTGGGAGTGGGCGCAGGTGCGGAAGGAAGTGAAGCTTCTGTCGCGATGGTGAAATCCTCAGGAATAGAGCCGGAGACTATAGAGGTGGTTTCTATTAAGGAGGAACCGATACCGGAGGCAGAGGCATTGGAAGAGACTGATGTGTTGACACCGGAGGCAGAGGCATTGGAAGAGACTGATGTGTTGACACCGGAGGCAGAGGCATTAGAAGAGGCTGATGTGTTGACATCGGAGGAAATCAGAGAAGAAACGGAAAAGGAAAGCGTGGAGAATGCAGAATATGCGAACCTTGCCATTGCGGATGTGTCTGGCTATGTGAATGTCAGAACAGAACCAAACACAGACAGTGAGATTGTGGGTAAAATCTATGATGGCGCGGTAGCTCAGATTCTTAGCGTGGCAGGGGAAGCGCAGGATTGGTTTCAGATTACCTCCGGTAATGTGGAAGGATATATCAAGGCTGAATTTTTTATTTATGGGGATGCAGCCGCTGAAGTGGTGGAGCAGTATGTGACCAGATATGCAAAGGTGAATGCAGACAGGCTAAATGTAAGGGAAGAACCATCCACGGAATCGTCCCGTATAGGGTATCTTGATAACGGAGAGAGTGTGAAGCTGTTAGAGAATTGCGGCGACTGGCTTCGAGTGCAGTATACCGGGCAGAAGGAGGGGTATGTTGCTGCGGAGTATGTGACGATATCCGAAGAATTTGTGTATGCAAAAACGCTTGAGGAGGAACGTGCAGAGATTGCGGCGAGAAAAGCATTGGAGGCACGACGGAAGGCGGAAGAACAGACAACACCGGAGATTTTGGGAAGGATAGAATTTCCGGCCACGAGCTATGCATCCAACGAAGAACTCCGCAAAGCGATTGTGGACTATGCAATGCAGTATCTTGGGAATAAATATGTGCATGGCGGTTCCAGTCTGGCGAAGGGAACGGATTGTTCGGGTTTCACCTGCTTTATCTATTCGGATTTCGGATATTCCATCAGCAGAACACCGGGAGGGCAGTATTCCTCAGACGGACGAAGCATCAGTGCGGAGGAAATTCAACCGGGAGACATTATTTGCTACAGCTCCAACGGCGGAAAGAGCTGCACTCATGTGGCATTATACATCGGTGACGGACAGATTATCCATGAGGCTAATTCCAAGAAGGGAGTTGTCATTTACGAAGCAGATTACGATACCATTATCGGAATTAAAAATGTAATAGATTAAAGAAGCCAAGTGCCGTACCCGTTAAGGTGTCAGCACTTGGCTTTTTGATAAGATCCAGTCGCCTAAGATTTCGGTTGCCCAGCACTCAAGCTCCTCCAGAGTCAGATTCACTCCGCCGTAGGAATAGATACCGTGCCCGGCTGCCTGCTCGGCAGTGTATTCCTCGAGAAGATAAATATTTTCAATGCGGACGGGCCCACTGGTGTAATGGCATACCAACGGTAGAATTCCGGTGGCTTCTTCCTGAAGGAATACCCCTTCCTCCGTCACATGGAAGGTTACCCATGCCATTCCTTCCAGCATACAGATTCCCTTCTTTTGGGTGGAGACATAGTTTCCAAGAGAGTAATAGCAAAGGGAACGGTTTCCGTTCTCGGAGGTAATCCATTCAATGGGCTGTACCACATGCGGATGGGTACCGATGATAAGATCGGCACCGGCCTCTGTCATTTGTGCGGCAAAGCTTTGCTGATAGCGGGAAGCCTTGACTGCATATTCGGTTCCCCAGTGGGGACAGACGATAACGATGTCTGCCAGCTCCTCGGCCCGTCGAATATCCTCCAGTACCTGTGGGTTAAGGGAGGTAAAATCCAAACGTTTAGTTTCTTTATCATAATCGCACAGAAGCTCCAGATGTCCCTCCAGATTCGCCGGAAGGGTTTCCATATTGGGACCATAGGTATAATTTAAGATTGCAAAAGTAACATCCTTTATTGTAATCAGCGGAATCTCCTTTTCCTCCTGCGGTTCGGCATAGATACCGGTCATAAGCACGTCAGGATGGCTGCGCCAGAATTCGACACAATGAAGGAGACCATCCAATTTCTGATCCGCAGAATGATTGGATGCCTGCAGGACAACATTAAATCCGGCAGCAGCAATGGCATCTCCGATTTCGGTGGGAGAATTGAAATACGGAAAGCCGGAAAATCCCCGTTCATTGCCGCCCATGATCGTTTCCTGATTAATAATTTTCACATCGGCAGCTTCCAGAAAATCGGATATCCCTTCAAATAAAAAAGAATAATTGTAGGTACCGTCGCTTTGTTTGCCGGTATTGACTACTCCCATGTGAATCAGATTGTCACCAACCGCCATCAGTGAAATATCATATTCTGAAAAGGGAGGAGGGGTTTGCTCCGAGACATCTGCGGAAAGGTCATCCTGAGCTTCTGCGGAAGCCGGAATTGTAGGAATGCCCGGCTGCAGGGCGGAAGAAGCATCCGGATCCCGGTCGGAGGTCACCTCTTCCCCGTCGGATGGTACAGCAACGGTATCATGCGGTGCCTGCGCATTGAAAAAGTACAGAAGGATGCATAGGGTGAACAGCATAGCAGTACCTGTAAGCAGGATACAGAACACTTTTTTGATTTGTCTCATAATCGATACCTCGGTTTGTAAAAATTGTAAAAACAGCTATTTACTCCTCCCTATTGTAACACACAAGGGACGGGTCTTTCAATTGTATCTCTAAAGGCTGTGGGCTATGGATAAATCTGCGGAAATGCAAGAAAATTTCTCCCTTCCGTTGAATTGCAATTAAGAAAATGGTAATATAATAAAACGAGGATTTATTTTGGCATGTGTTAAGTGGGAGATTCAGGTCGGATTACAGTAGAATGGAGGAGACATCATGAAGAGAATCGGCATGTTGACCAGTGGTGGTGATTGTCAGGCACTGAATGCAGCTATGAGAGGTGTTGTGAAGACTCTTTGCAACGGCATGGAAGAGGTTGAGATTTACGGTTTTATTGACGGCTATAAGGGTTTGATTTATGGCAATTTCCGCATGCTGACCGGCAAGGATTTTTCGGGGATTTTGACCAAGGGCGGCACCATTCTGGGAACTTCGCGTACTCCCTTTAAGACAATTCAGGATCCGGATGAAAACGGACTTGATAAAGTAGAAGCAATGAAGCAGAACTACTATAAGCTGAAATTGGATTGCCTTGTGATTCTGGGCGGAAACGGAACTCACAAAACAGCAAATCTTCTGCGGGAAGAGGGGCTGAATATTGTTACGCTGCCCAAGACCATTGACAATGACCTTTGGGGAACAGATATGACCTTTGGCTTCCAGAGTGCAGTGAACATTGCTACGGATGCAATCGACTGTATCCACACTACAGCGGCTTCCCATGGACGTGTATTTATTGTGGAGGTTATGGGACATAAGGTGGGATGGCTTACCCTGAATGCGGGAATGGCGGGAGGAGCAGATATTATCCTGATTCCTGAGATTCCCTATGATATTGACAAGGTAATTGAGAAAATAGAAGAGAGAGACAAAAACGGAAGCCGCTTTACGATTATTGCGGTGGCTGAGGGCGCCATTTCCAAGAAGGATGCGAAGCTTTCCAAGAAGGAGTATAAGGAGAAGATGAAAAATTATCCCTACCCTTCCGTATCCTATGAGGTGGCAGCAAAGATCCAGGAGAAGACGGGCCGTGAGATTCGTGTGACCGTTCCCGGACATACACAGCGTGGCGGAAGTCCCTGCCCGTATGACCGTGTATTTGCAAGCAGACTGGGATCGGAAGCCGGAAAATTAATTCTGGATAATCAGTATGGTTTTATGGTAGGATATAGGAATCGCGAGATTGTCAGGGTACCGTTGGAGGAAGTGGCAGGTAAGCTTAAAATGGTATCTCCCGATGCTTCTATCGTGAAGGAAGCCAAATTGTTGGGAATTTGCTTCGGCGATTAGAACGAAAAGGATGAGAAGAGGAAGATGGAATTATGTCATATACAGCGCTATACCGAAAGTTCCGTCCGGACAGCTTTGCGGATGTAAAGGGACAGGATCATATTGTGACAACACTTAAAAATCAGCTGAGGGCGAATCGAATCGGGCATGCGTATCTGTTTACCGGAACCAGAGGAACCGGTAAGACAACGGTAGCAAAAATTTTTGCAAAAATGGTTAACTGCGAGAACCCCACAGAGGATGGTCCCTGTGGGGAATGCCGTATTTGTAAGTCAATTGCAGCGGGAGCCAGCATGAATGTAATAGAGATTGATGCGGCTTCCAATAATGGTGTGGATAATATCAGAGAGATTGTGGAGGAGGTGTCCTACTCTCCGGCGGAAGGCAAATATAAGGTGTACATTATTGATGAGGTGCATATGCTTTCCATAGGAGCGTTCAATGCGCTTCTTAAGACTCTGGAGGAGCCGCCGTCTTATGTAATTTTTATCCTTGCCACCACGGAGGTACATAAGCTTCCGGTCACCATTCTCTCAAGATGCCAGAGATATGATTTCAAGCGTATCTCCATTGATACGATCACAGGAAGAATGCAGACTCTGATTCAGACAGAGGGCGTGCAGGTGGAGGAGAAAGCCCTCCGCTATATCGCCAAGACCGCGGATGGCTCCATGAGGGATGCCTTGAGCCTTCTGGATCAGTGTATTGCTTTTCATTTGGGGAAAGAGCTGACTTACGATAAGGTGCTGGATGTGCTTGGGGCTGTGGATACAGAGGTATTCAGCCGCCTTCTTCGGCATGTGCTGCAGCGTGATGTATTGGGCTGCATTGAGCTGTTGGAGGAGATTGTAATGCAGGGGCGGGAGCTGACCCAGTTTGTGACAGATTTCACATGGTATTTACGCAATCTGCTGTTGGTACAATCCTCGGACAATTTAGAGGATGTGATCGATATGTCAACAGATAACCTGAAACGTCTGAAGGAAGAGGCGGATATGGTGGAGGCTGATCAGATTATCCGTTATATTCGTATTTTCTCGGAGCTGGCGGGACAGATTCGCTATGCAACACAGAAACGTATCTTGGTGGAGATTGCGCTGATCAAGCTGTGCAAACCGGACATGGAAGCCGGACAGGATGCGTTGTTAGACCGTATCCGTCAGGTGGAGGACAAGGTGGAAAACGGTGTGATGATGGTTGCCCCGGAGGGCGCAACGGCTACTGCGGGCGGACAGAATGCGGTCCGAAAACCCAGACCGGAACTGCCCAAAGCGATTCCGGAGGATGTCCGGGAGATTGTCAGAAAATGGCCCTCAATAGCCGGAAGTGCTGAGAATCCCATGAAGATGTACCTGAAGGCTGCTAAATTAAGCCTCGGAGGGGATAACAGACTGATGGTTGTATTGGAAGACGGCTTGGCATCGGATTACTTCAACCAGCACCCGGAGAATAAGGAACAGTTAGAACTGTTGCTGTCGGATTTCTCCGGCAAGGAGATTGAGGTAAATGTTCAGACAGTAAACAGTGAAAAGGAATTTGAAGAAAGTTATGTGGATCTCTCAAAGGTGATTCATATGGACATAGAAGAAGAGGAATAAAAGGAGATAATATTATGGCAAAACGTGGAGGATTTCCCGGTGGCGCAATGCCCGGAAACATGAGTAATCTGATGAAGCAGGCGCAGAGAATGCAACGTCAGATGGAAGAAGGTCAGAAGGAATTAGAAACGAAGGAATTCACATCGGCAGCAGGCGGAGGTGCAGTGGAGGTAACTGTCAACGGTAAGAAAGAGATTGTAAAGGTGAAGCTGTCAGAGGAGGTTGTGGACCCCGAGGATATCGAAATGCTGCAGGATTTGATTGTGGCTGCTACCAATGAGGCGTTGCGTCAGGCTGAAGAAGCGAGCACGGCCATGATGGGCAAGATGACGGGCGGACTTGGAGGACTTCCCTTCTAATGGAGCTGTATAGTGGACATATCAACAAATTAATAGAGGAGCTGGCAGCACTTCCCGGTATTGGAAGCAAGTCTGCACAGAGACTGGCATTTCATTTGATCAATATGCCGCAGGACAAGGTGAACAGACTGGCGAATGTGATGATGGAGGCAAAGGCCAACGTGCGTTACTGCAAGGAATGTTATACCCTGACAGACAAAGAGGTATGTCCTGTATGCGCGAATCAGAACAGAAACCACAAAATGATTATGGTGGTGGAGAATGCCAGAGACCTGGCAGCATATGAAAAGACCGGAAAATATGAGGGAGTCTATCATGTGTTGCACGGAGCAATATCGCCTATGCTGGGGATTGGTCCCGGTGATATTAAGCTGAAGGAATTGATGGAACGCCTGCAGGGAGAGGTGGAGGAAGTGATTATTGCCACAAACTCCAGTCTGGAAGGCGAGACTACAGCTATGTATATCAGCAAATTAATTAAGCCTACAGGAATCAGGGTCACGAGAATTGCCAGTGGCGTACCGGTGGGCGGAGATTTGGAATATATTGACGAAGTAACACTGCTTCGTGCATTGGAAGGAAGAGTGGAGGTATAGTATGGCTGTTGTTAGAGAATTATTTGGGAAAAGTCCTGAGGGGCGGCAGATAGAGATGTTTACCCTTAGCAATGATAAGGGCATGAAGGCGTGTGTGACCAATCTGGGAGCTGCCCTTGCAAGGCTTTTGGTGCCTGATGCACAGGGAAACCTTGCAGATGTGGTGCTTGGAATGGAAAATGTGGAGCAGTATTACTGGGGTGAAAGCATTGCGGGATATGTAGTAGGTCCCCATGCAAACAGAATTGCGAATGCCTCTTTTGAACTGGATGGTGTAACCTGTCAGTTGGAGCCCAACGAAAAAGGAAACAATCTTCACAGTCATTTCAAAAAGGGATATCAGAAGCAGATTTGGGATGCGTCTATAGAAGAGAACAGTGTGACCTTCTCGCTGGAGGACTTTGACGGTAACATGGGTTTTCCGGGCAATAAAAAGCTTCAGGTCACCTATTCGCTGAACGACAATAATGAACTTCGCCTGCATTATCACGGAATTAGTGATAAGAGAACGATACTTAATCTGACAAACCATGCTTATTTTAATCTGGATGGGCACAGCTCCGGAAGCATAGAAGACCACGAGCTCTGGCTGGGAGCGTCCTGTTACACTCCGGTGGCAGCCAAAAGTATTCCCACAGGAGAGATTGCATCTGTAAAAGGAACTCCCATGGATTTCACGGAAGGGAAGAGAATCGGTCTGGAGATCAATGCAGATACAGAGCAGCTGCAGATTACCGGTGGCTATGACCATAACTGGGTCATTGATGGCTGGGATGGAACACTGCGCCATTTTGCAACATTGAAAGCACCGAAAAGCGGAAGGCTTATGAAGGTGTACACCACACTGCCCGGTGTACAGTTCTACACAGGTAATTATATTGCACGGATGAAGGCAAAAGAGGGTGCAGACTATGATAAACGCTATGGTCTCTGCCTTGAAACTCAGTATTTTCCTGATACCGTACATCATGATAATTTCCCCTCCTGCGTTTTTGGAGAAGGCAAGGATTACGATTCTGTAACTGTTTTCCGATTTGAATAAAAATGAGCTTGCAAATTGTGTCGAACATTTCTTAAAATGTACCGACAAAGAATACTAAAATACCTCGCATACCGATGCTATATTGATATCAAAACGGTATGGGAGGTGTTTTCATATGGAATTACCAAGGAATATTACACAAATCGGAGAATCGGATCGCCGCTGCAAAATTTATGTGGAGGATTATGTGATTTCCTATTTGAAGCAAATGAATCAGGTGGCATGCGACAAGGATATGGCGGTAGCATTGTATGGTGTATGCAAAGAGGAGGATGAGGTATCGTACCTGTTTTTGTATGGAGCCTGTAAGCTTACGTTTCTGCAAAGAGAGACGAGGCATTTGTCACAGGCACAGCAGCAGGAGATAGAGACCTTCAGAAGCAGGTATTTCCCGGAGTATTGTTTTCTGGGCTACCGACTGCTCAACGGAGAAATGATAGAAGGCTTTCACGTCTGTGAGCAGGGAATTTGCAGATACATATCAGGATATGCACAGTTTTATGAGAAGAATGACAGTATGCTTGCCTATATGCTGGATGCGCGGGAGGAAGCACCCCCTGAGGTGGTAGAACAACAAAAATACGAGGTGGTAAAGAAAAAGCAGGAAGAACGCAGGGCAGAATATGAGGAGGGCAATTCTCAGAGAACAGCTCCCGGAGGTAAGCCCGGCAGTTTACGTGGCATGAGGGTTGCCGTGGTGGCCGTATTTGCTTTGCTGTGTGTGATCGGGCTCACGTCAATGAACGGTGAGGGAAGCCTGGAGGATTTGCAGGTAATGGCCAGGCAGGTGCTGGAGGAGGCGACGCAGCAGAAAACTTCGAACGCAGAGTCAGAGGCGAAAGACGGAGTTCATGTGAATACCTTAATTGCCGAGGACAAGCTGGCGGAGGCGATTCGGAAGGAAAATGAGGCAGCAGTGGCTGTAGAACAGGTGTCCGCACCGGAAGTTGCCACTGTACCGGAGGAAAAAACAGAGCCAATTACAAATCCTGAGCTGCCGACCGGAGAACAAACACCGGAGACACTGATACCTGCCGAAACGG